>WAKA01000021.1 GCA_015523565.1 Candidatus Heimdallarchaeota archaeon
AGTTTTTGGATCGAAAAAAAAATGAATCAAAATATTATAAAGAATTTTTGGATCTTATTGAGAAACATACATTGGATTCAAAAGTTGAACAGAAAATATGGAAATTAATTGAAAAGAAACAAATTATTACAATCATAGATTCACAATATCCTCCTCTTTTATGGGAAATAGATGATCCACCTGTTGTAATTGTAAAGGAGGGAGACATGCCTGATATGAAAGAATCTGTTGCAATCGTAGGAAGAAGAAATGCTAGTGCCAATGGATATAAAATTGCATATGAGATTGGTCAAAGATTAGGACAAAAAGCAACTGTGGTAAGCGGATTGGCATATGGAATCGATGTAATGGCCCACGTCGGCTGCCTCTCAAAAAATGGTCGGGCAGTTGCAGTTTTAGGAACACCAATTGATGAAATTTATCCAAAACATCATGAAACGATATTTTATGAAATTGTCAACACAGGAGCTGCCCTATCAGATATATTTGTAAGAAATACATTATTACGACGGTCCTTTTCAATGAGAAACAGAATTATTAGCGGTATCTCTAGAGTGGTGATTGTAGTGGAGACCAATGAAAAAGGCGGTACCATAAAACAAATGGAATATGCAAAACATCAAAATAAACCCATTTTAATGTATGTTCCAACGGAAAATAAATTAGCAGAGAAAATTGCTGATATTTACGGTGCGAAAAAATTCAGTTGTATTTCTGAATTGGATGAACTATTGTCAGAATATATTTAGAATATCTGTCACTTTCTTTTTTTGATCTGTAATCCAGCATTTCTATGTAAGAGCAAATACCTTGTTTATTCAATTTTCTCCCCCGACATGTAATTTAATCGTTATAAGGCATCTTTTTTTTGCGTATAGCAGGCACTAAACGCAAAAGTGAAATTAGATATCCTAATTGGAAGTTCAAGAGAAGAAACACTGGCAATTTAATCATAGGGGGAGAAAAAGTGCATTTAGCATAGTTTGAAGAATAAATGGGAGGTAGTTTTTTAGAAAGCCCTTTCCATCCATTAGAGATTATTAAATTTATTAAGGATTGATTTGTTGTTTAATCTTTTGTTTTTTCTTATACACGACAATCGTAAAGAAAGGAATCACAATGGCAATTCCCAATGGAAAAGGGGTTTCTTGTGTTGGAGTTGACTGAGAAGGACTCTCTACAACTTTATCACTGGTGCTGACAATAATTGTATCTGCGGTATGCAATATTTCAAGTTCCAAATTTACTTCTGGTGATTTCGAGTAATATAAAACAATCTTGAATGCATACGGGTTGTCCTTGTTAAGGTCATAATCCTCTGATGAGATCTTTGAAACGTCTGAAATGCAAAAGGGATATGCTTTTGTATATTTCTGGATGTAAGTCCAATCAGTTTTGTTTGATATTAGTTCATACCTTTGCTTCCAAAGGTCATAATATGGCACTGTTTGATTTCTCATAAGTGAATAGGGGAACGGAATGCCACCTGTTTGCAGATCTGTTGAAATGAACCAAGTCTCAGAATCATTTCCAGTTGATGTGTAAGTCTCGTTCAAATATGTATGTTCAAAAACCAATGCGTCTTTTCGATTTGCATATTCAAATATGCTATTGGCTGGGGCTGCATTCTCATCATAGAGAATCACCAATGCAAAATCATCCCAAGTGACACCTTGAGGTAAACGAGATGTGTTTTTTAGGGTCATTGTAATGTAACCACAATATCCTTTTGGATACAACACCTCTGTCTGGTATACCAATTCCTTGTATTCTTGGTTTTTCAGCGGGACAGTGTAGATTGAAAGGTACTTGTCCTGTGACTGTCCAAATGATGCCATGATCATGAAAAAGACCATTGCAATTGATAAATAGTAATAACTTTTGTTCATATTTTTCACCTCTATACAAAACAATAGTTGGGATTGCACATGCTGACGCTGTTGTATCCCTCAAAGTATGCCTGATTGTACACTGCTGAAAGGGTGACATAGCCCCAGCCGTTCCTGCTGTCATACCGGGGTTCCGAAGCGACGCCTTTCAGGATCGAATAGAGCTTGGACGGGGTTGGATCAGAGTATGACCCAACTTTTGCATAATATCCCATGTTGTATGCGTATATTGCAATCAACACGGCCGCCGCAAAATATGGGGTGCTAAAGCTGGTTCCCATACCATAAACCCATCTGTTTTCGTTATAGCTCAAAATTGGGACACCACTGCCAGGCATAGTGAAATCAAGGGAATCCGCTTGGTTGGGATAAACACTTCCAAAAGAGGATTTTAGGTCTGATTCCACTGCATATCCAGAGTAAAATCCCTTTTTGGAATATCTATCTGGGTCTTGATTTGTTCCTCTGTTCTCATGGTCGAGCGATCCAATCGCGTATACTTTTGAATGGCTCTGTGGAAACTGATTTCCCTCATATATTCCACTGTTTCCGATTGATGAAATCATGAAAACCCCTTTATCATATATTTGATTTATTCTTGACGGTACTATGGAATTTGCAACACCTGAATTGAGGGAAGCAGTAACTATATCGATATCAAAATTCTCGACATTATCTCTAATCCATTCCCATAGTGAAACATGTTTATTGATTGGAAATCCAATATCATAGATAAGATTCCCACTGATATTGTATTGCATCATTGCATTGACAAAAATTATCTTCACATTCGGTATGATTGAAGCCAACGCACTGATTACTGCAACCCCGTGATCTTGTGCTATACCACCAGGGTAATCATATCCCAAATCATCATTAGTATAACCAGCAAGATCGTCTTGACCATAATCTCCAATATTGTCTTTTGGTTTACCTTGGGGGATATTTCCTTCAGGAGTCAGGTATCGGACGATATCTACAGAAAATCCATAATATCCGCTTTCAAGCTTCTTCCACTGGTCAATCGAAAGACCATCGTCAATAACGACCACTGTTCCCTTGTAATCATAGTTTGTGGGACGATGCAGGGTCCATCCACCGCAGTCAATAAAGACCTGTGCGGCATCCACACATTCCAATGCATCGTAGTAGTCCGCGGGGGTTCCGACATATCCCAATACCTGTCCGCCACCGCTGAGTGGCAGGGTCGATATGCCTAAATATGTCTGTGAAAACAGTAACACGAGTATCAATTTTGCTGCAAACCTTTTTGTGTGTTGCATGAGCGTGTACGAAAAAAAATATTTAA
>WAKA01000022.1 GCA_015523565.1 Candidatus Heimdallarchaeota archaeon
CAGGCTCTTTCTTTTCAGGTTCCTCCACCTTCTCAGGCTCTTTCTTTTCAGGTTCCTCCACCTTCTCAGGCTCTTTCTTTTCAGGTTCCTCTACCTTCTCAGGCTCTTTCTTTTTTTCTGATTTTGTTTCTTCCTTCTTTATCTTGGTTTTTTCTTTCTTGAGCGTCTGTTTATGCAATACTCTTGTTTTCACGGTTTTTGATTTCACGGTCTTTTGTTTTATCTTCACATTCTCTGAGTGCTTTTCAGGTTCACGTTCTTCAATCTTTCCAAATTTGGTTCCTGTGGGTTTTGCAGGTTGTTTGTTAAGCTTTTCAATTGGAATCTTCAACACTTCTTTTGCATGTTCTCTTCTTACCTCTTTATCGTCTTCTCCAAGATTTTCAATAACCTTTCCCTTTTCCTCGATTTCTTGGTATGTTTTTTCAATGAGCCTTCGTGTTTTTGCATCTGATATTTTCCTTGTGATCCAATATTTTGGCATTTTCAAAACTTCAATGAATGTTTTCAATGTCAGGTTCATTTTTGGTGGCTCAACGTTTGCTTTTCTTATTCCTTCTTCAATGAGGTAAGTTGAACCTGAAATGACTCTCTGTATTATTTCCGCAGTTACTTCCAACAAATATTGGTCAACTCCCTCCGCAGGTTTTTTTCTTCCTTTTTTTATGTTAAAATGGTCAATCACTGTCCAATAATGTTCATGGGATTTTATGGCCCCCTCCTTGACCATCTCAATGACCCAATCCTCGCCTTGTGGTGGTTGGAATTTCTTTATTCCTCCCTTCTTCACAATTATTTCTTGAATTTTTGGATAGGATTGGAGAATTCCCCATTCATAGAACTTATGCACTTTCCCTTCTTCCTCTGTCTGTCCAGTATGCAATGGTTGTTGGGGATCTGAATAGTAGTGCGTCATGACTGCGGCGGCATAAGCGGCATCTTTCCATCTTTTTTCCTTTAGGGAGGTGACATACCTTCCAAACCATTCCAATGTCTTTGCAGGTGCCCCTCCCCAAAAATTCTCTTCAACATGGAGGACATGGTTCTTATAGTCCTTGAACTCTCGATCAGGAGCCCTTGACCCTTTCATGTACTCATCATTGAAATAAAGGAAGAATTCAATCCATTTTTCTGCATTGGGAACGTCTTTGATATTTTTTGCAGCGTCCAATGCAATCTTGCTATGTGTTGAGTTTGATTTGTTATTGAACAAAATTTTGAACAATGTTTCATTCATTAAAAACTATTTGTTTTTGCTGGATATTAGCATTTTTCTTATTAATCAATCAATCGCGATCATAAAATCCATTTTTTTGATTGTTCCTGTATTTCTCAATAAAAAAAAGGGAATTTTGGATAAAATGCCATGCAATATATTTTATATTATTTTTTGAATTGTTGTATTGACGGATTTGATTACTCTATTGTTTGCATTTTATCTCATTTCGTTGGGTTTGTTGCTTTCGAGCCTAATCCATCTTCGATGGGGCATTCGGGATGCAATCCGTGAGTACCTTGTCTTGTCACTGACATTTTTTGCAGGTGCCATATATTCCTTGGGTCTGGCAATTTCGGGCAAGCCAGATCCGACAATCCCTCTTTTCATATTTTTTTCGTTTTTGGTTCTGGGGACAATGGTTCGCAAGGCAAGTCTTCAAAGCAAGAATCTTATGTTTGGCATTTTATTTCTTCTTTTGATTCTTGTTCTTTCCAATACTGTCTCCTCCTTCAGAGGCAATTTACGAATTTATGTTGCCTCTTACGAACTTTTCACTGTATTCTGGTTCAATTATGCTTTTATTTATTCACGTCCTTTTAGGAATTCAAGGGAGACGACTTTTGTAAAATTCGTGTGGACCATGATTTTAACATTTCTTACATATACATCCGTTCTTCATTTTCTTCTTTCAGATGAGTTGCTTTATGCATTGAATCTATTGTATACTTTATCTATAATGGCATTGTTCACGACGCTAAAGAAAAATTCCGTACTTTTTTCAACTAGACAGGCAGTTCAAATTGCAAAGAAGCTTGCTTCTGAAAATAGGGACAATATTTCGACGATGGATCCCATCAGTTACATTGAAAAAGTGAAAAAGCACATAAAGTGAAGTCAACTAAATGGTTGAAGTGGTTCAAGCTCTGGGAGCTCTTCAAGTTCTGGCAATGGATCCAATTGTGGAAGTGGGTCTTTTTCTTTTTTGATGATCATTTTCTTCGTTTTTGGTTCTATTCTTTTCATGCTTTTGACATACTTTTTGTCTTTCTCCTCTTTTCTCATTTTCTTAGATCTTTCATATGCCTCTTGCAATTTGCCGATGCATTCTTTCATAAGGGATTTCGTAGTTTCTGTCTTTATCATCTTAAGTTTTAGGTCATTTGGATTGCTTTCCAAACCTTTCTTTGCGACATGTTGGACAAATTTCCTGATTTTGGGTAGATTGTCCATGTATTTTACAAATTTCTCTGTGGCATCTTCCAACTTCATTTCTTCAACTATCAAGACGTTTTGCAGGTAATTATCCAATTCTTCCATTGCCAAAATGGATTTGTCAATATCAATGCCTAGCTCATTTGTCATTCCTTTTAGTAGGTTAATGAATGCGATTGTCTTTTCATGGGCAATTTTGAGTGTCTTGAGATATTTTGAAAATGTCCATTCTTTCAGGTCATATGTTCCATCTTCTGTTTCCACAAGTTTTAAGTCTAATGTTGCCTCGAATAGACCACTTAATTCTGCTTCAACTAGTTCCAGTTCATTTGGCAATTTCTCAGCTTCTGCAGGGAGGTCTTCCAAAGTCTCCAATGTATGTTCCAGACTATCTATCTTGGCAAGCAGTGAGGCAAGTTCCTCGTCCACTTGATCTGCTGAAATCAAATTTCTGAGGATTTTCACATGCAACCTATCAAAAAGGAATGCAATATGTATCTTTTCATGTTCTGTAATGATCTTTCCTCGGCTCAATGCCTCCTGAAACTCAGAATATTTCCTTTTGAATTCCTTTAAGTCTGTCAAATCATATTTGTCATCATTAATTTTTCTTTTGGCGTATGCCTTGAGTATTACTTCCTTATAATTGGGTGGTATTTTTTGTTCCTCTTGGGGTTGTGGTTTTTCTCCCCATCCTTGCGGTTGTGTCCACCCCTGTTGTCTTCTTGGCTGCTGCATGGGTGGTTGTTGTGGTTGTGTCCACCCCTGCTGTCTTCTTGGTTGCTGCATGGGTGGTTGTTGTGGTTGTGTCCATCCCTGCTGTCTTCTTGGTTGCTGCATGGGTGGTTGTTGTGGTTGTGCCCATCCCTGCTGTCTTCTTGGTGGTGATTGTTGTACTGGTTTTTGTACAATTTTTGTTCCGCAATAAGGACAGAATCTGGCATTTTGCCTTACCGTGCGGTGGCATCTTGGACATATCATGTATAGTTATCTCTTAGTTTACATCTTATTAACTTTAATCCATTGATGGGGTATTTTTGCGCACAAATTTTTCGCTTTGGATATGTTGTCCCATTTTTATTAGGTTGTTTGATCTTTGTTTTTATTTTATCTCTTTAAATTGACTAGAAAACCTTATGTATTTTGTTTGCATTGAAACCCTAATGGATGAGTGGTGGAAAGATTTGTGTCTATACATGCGGTTGTTGTATGACGGATTAAAAGTTTCAGGAAATTATTTACTGGATTCCAGTGGTTATTACATTGCCAACTTTAACCAAGGCAGTTTTTCAATCAATGGCTCCTCAAAGTTTAAAGATGATCCTACGCTTGTAAAAGAGATGCTTGAATATATGCATTCAATATCTGCCTCTCAAAAAATCAAACGTCTGGCAATCAACAAGGCAGACCTGATTAATTTGGCTGAGTTTTTAATGCATTTCCACGAATTGGAGGATATTGAAATTGTTGGATGCACAACAAATGGTTTTCCTGATTTTTTGCAATCTTTCAGAAAACTTCGTAGACTTAGGATCGTTAATTGCAGAATTCCACGGATACCTGAATGGATTGCTGACTTCAAAAACATGATTTCCTTGGATATTGCACTCAATCAGTTGGAGGATTTGCCTGATAGCTTCAATCGCCTTTACAAACTAGAGAAACTTAATCTGTCATACAACAGGTTTATGACTTTTCCAAATATCATCTGTAGTCTTGAAAAGCTAAGGGGTCTTTACATACATAACAACATGATCCATAAAATTCCAAGAGAAATTAGGAACCTACAAAATCTATCTGAATTAAATTTAAGTGAGAACTGCATTTGTCATTTGTCGATAGATGGTCTATTCAAGTTGCAAGCGCTGAACATCAAAGGTAACTTTATGATAGAGCTTCCAAATCTAGATAATTTTCCCTTTCTTTCTGAGCTGTACGTTGGTGGGAACCATTGGAATGACCAATCACTTAAAAAATTGATGCAACTGCATAATAATGGTGTTTTTGTTTCTTTTGAGGATCAATAGCCAATGTTTAATTTATCTGCAAACTTCTTTCTGAACTTGACAACCTTTGGCTCTATGACTATCCTACAATAAGGGTTTTTGTCCTTATTGTTTTGGAAATAATTTTGGTGGTAATCTTCTGCTGGATAGAATTTGTTGAGGGGTGCAACCTCGGTCACTATTTTGTTCTTCCAGATTCTTTTATCTTCAAATTCCATGATGACATCCTTTGCTATTTTTTCTTGTTCGGGTGACAAAAAGAAAATTGTGGACCTGTATTGTGTGCCTATGTCATTGCCTTGCCTGTTTGGTGTTGTGGGATCATGAACTGTAAGGAATATCTCCAAAATCTCTCTTAAGCTGATCTCATTTGTATCAAACTCCACTTTGACGAC
Organism: Candidatus Heimdallarchaeota archaeon; assembly: GCA_015523565.1. Taxonomy (GTDB): domain Archaea; phylum Asgardarchaeota; class Heimdallarchaeia; order Heimdallarchaeales; family Kariarchaeaceae; genus WAKA01. Next base: position 4,833 of record WAKA01000022.1, read on the forward strand.
TTCCGCATGACCTGTCATTCCACTACAGACCTGTTCATAGCTTGGGTTTTCCACATGTCCCCCTGCGTATCCAGATATTGCGGATTTTACTCCCCTGACTTGCTTGAATATTGCTTCAATACACCAAAAACAGCCGCCTCCAAGAACAATTGTCTCCATGAATTTATTCCTTGTGTTGTAGATTTAATATGTTGGCATTCATGCAAGTGTCTTTTTTTTGTCATGTTAAATTTCCCAAATTTTTCCCATTTGCATTTTTCAACGAGTGTTTTTATGGTGATGGATTTAATGAGAAATGGGCAGGTGTTGCAAGTTTGTATCTGCCTATGCCATCATCAATGACGGCAATAACTCCATTGTTTGATTCAAATTTCAACCCGATTGTTCAATTTTCTGTTGGGAATTTATTTATGGTCTTCAAACCATTGTATCATTCTTTTTAGTCGATCAACTACATGCAGTGGCTCTCCAGACCTAGAGAGTTCATGTCCATCTCTTGGATATCTCACAAACATTGTTTCCTTGTTCTGAAGGCGAAGGGCGGCGAAAAGTTCTTCTGATTGGGATATTGGCACTCTGAAATCATTTGTGGCTGCGATGATGAGTAGAGGTGTTTCAATCTCTCTTGCACGAGATAATGGGGACAATTTCCAAAATTTCTCATGCTCGTCCCATGGGTTTCCCACTAATTCATCCATGAACCAAAGTGGAATATCTGTGGTCAAGGTAAAGCTAATGTTGTCATATACCCCTCTTTGTGCAACAGCCGCCTTGAAACGCTTGTCCCTACTGATGACATTTGCAGTTTGGAATCCAGCATACGATCCTCCAAGAACAAACATCTTGTCTGGGTCATATCTGTCGCTTATGCTTTCTAGTGCCTTTTGTATATCTAGATAATCCTTCTCGCCCCATTCACCGACAATCGATGTAGTGAAATCCCTGCCGTATCCTGAACTTCCATGTGGGTTTGTGGCAAGAACAGCATATCCTTTTGCTGCAAAACATTGGAATTCATGCCACATTGTGCCTGCGGGTGTCCACATAACATGTGGTCCTCCATGAAGGTGGAGTGCCAATGGTGGTTTTTTCTCGTTATTTGCAGGAGGAAAGAACCATCCTTGGAATTTTCCTCCATGAGGTGATTCAAACCAGATCTCTTCTGGTTCCACAATTTTATGCGATTTTAAGTATTCCTCATTGGGGTCTTCTAGAAGAGAAAGTTCATCAGCTTGTTTCCACACTGCCCATGGATGCCGTACGCTAGTTGCAGTAAAGAAATACCCTTCGTCATTTCTGTCCCATTGCAGGATGCTGTTCTCTCCTCGATAGATTGTCTCAACTTGGTTGTTTTCAAGGTTAATCTTTCTCAAGTCCATGGTTCCACGGTCTTCAACTGTGAAATAAATTTCAGATGGGGAAATCCACTTGAAGTTTGTGATGTCCCTGTCAATATCTTCAAGAATAACTCTTTGCTTTCCTGTGTCCATGTCAATGATGACTGGTACTAAAATGCCACCTGCAAGTGTTTCTCCTGCAATTTTCGTGGTCACTACAAATTTCCCGTCAGGGGATGCTTCAAGTTGCATTCCAAAATATCCCATGAATTTTGCCAATTCCTTTCCTTTTTGCATGACGGGATTGCTAACATCAAACTTAAGGACAGTGACTTCTTTTGACAGGTCTGGTGGGATGTCTGTTTTTGCATATGCCACAATTGTGTTTTCATCCAGCCATTCAATTGCCGCATGGTTTGTCCAACGTTCTGTGATGCGTGTTGCATGCTTTTCTCCTAAATTCTGGATATAGATGTGTGACTTTCTCTTGTCATGATAGCTTGTTCCTTCCCTATATACCAATTCGTCAGTGACATAGGGATCAAACATCCTATCTTTTTTCTCTTCCTCTTCAAGCTTTTTCCGTTCAACATCAAATTTGTTTTTTGGGGGCTCTTTTTCCTCATATTCTTTTCCTGCTTCTTCCTCATTTATTCTTGCTGTGAATGCAATTCTTTTTCCATTTGGGCACCATGCCACCTCTGATATTCCGTTAGGATGATTGGTTATCTGTTGGGCTTCTCCACCAAATTCCAAATCCAACAGAAAAGCTTGTGGCTTATCATTTCTTGTGCTGATAAACAAGAGTTTTTTTCCATCTGGAGAGAATTTTGGGGAGTAATCTTGTTTTTTTCCACTGGTTATCTGTCTGATCTCTCCATTTTTCAGAAGGCGAATATGTGATGTATAGGATTTCTCGGTTGGAGATGGGAATGTCTGCACCCAAGCCACCAATTTTTTGGATGCTACAATTTCCCCAACCTTTGAAAGTTTGAGGTAATCTTCTGGGACAATTGGTTGTAACTCCATCAATGTTGTTTTCTCAATTCGGCAATAAGGTTTTGGAAAAAGGAAAGGTTACTTTTGTAATGTATTGCCAAAGTTTCACTATTTTTCCTTTTCTTATATCTCATGTTCTGAATCCAAATGCTTCAAATCGTTGAGGCAGACAATGGATCTTTGTCCCTCTTCTTCAGTTAATATTGACAATGAACAATTTTTTAGATGGAAATAGACCCTTGGCTTTAAATGCTCTTCCAACCTAATCCAATTCTGAATAAGTGAGACCAATGTCTGGAAATGCGAAACTATGATTATTTTGTCTTCCTGTACCTTCTCAATCCATTTGACAAATTTTGCAATTCTCGTGTCCAACTCTCTCCAAGTTTCAGCTCCCTCATAGGGTCGCCAATCCATTATGTTTTCTGTTTTAGGGCTCTTCATTTCATATGCTTTGGTTCTATGCATGCCGTCAACGATTCCCTGTTTAATTTCACGAAGCTCTTCCATTTCAACAATGTCGACATTGAATCTTTTCGCGATTGGAGAGGCAGTCTCCATTGCTCTTTGCAAATCACTGCTCAATAGCAATGGTTTTCCTTCGATAATATCTGCAAGCCGTTTTGCAGTTTGCTCTGCCTGCCATCTTCCGTGATCCGTTAATGAAACATCTGTCCATCCACCGACAAACCCTTCTGTCTGATGAAATCCCTGACCATGCCTGACAAGGAATAATGTCTTCTCCACAAGTCTAAGACATTTCTTAAGATAAAAAAAACTGGTGTAGTGAACAAAAGAAGTTGAAATTATTTTGAATGAAGTTTATTCACTTACTTCTTCTGGGGGATGAGGATAAGGGTTACGGGTTGCATCTATGTCAATGGGGTTTCGAGCCAAGGGTCCTTGTGCAGGGATGGATTCTACATCCTCAATAGGCATATTTGCCCATCCTGCCTTGTTTTCAATGCCATCAACTGTCTTTTGAGCTGCTTCATCAATAAATTCTGGGACTTTTGGTCTCTTCCATTTCTTCCCTGCGGCAATTTTTTGTTGGAGAACACCTATTCCAAAGAAAAGTGCCTCTGGTCTTACTGGACATCCTGGGAGATAGACGTCAATTGGGATTATCTCATCTGCTCCACCGATAATGCTGTATGCTTCCCAAAATGGCCCGCCTGATGTAGCGCATTCTCCCATTGCAATTGCCCATTTTGGTTCTGGGATTTGATCCCAAAGCAATCGAAGCCTTGGTGCCATCTTGTGTGAAACCGGTCCATTCACGACAATTGCATCAGCTTGTCTTGGGGATGGTCTGTAAATGACTCCAAACCGTTCCCCATCAAATCTACCAACACCTGATGCCATCATTTCAAGTGCACAACACATAATACCGAAAGTCAACGGCCAAATGGAACTTCTTGATAACCAATTCCTTCTCCCCTCAATGAACCCCTTGGGATCTTTGATTGCATTAACTGTCGATTTAGTTGCATTTTTCAGGAAATCTGCCAAATTTGTGACTTGAAAACCCATATTTCTTCAAAATATCATAAATGGCACCAAATATAAAGATGAGGATAAGATAAGCGGTATAATTTGAAATCTGCAAGCAAGATTAACCAGATTGCTATTCTCACATTTCTTGTTTTGAGATGGTGTTCTTATGACTTGTAAAAATGCAGGGGGTGGGATTTGAACCCACGAACCTCTAAAGGACTGGGACCTAAACCCAGCGCCGTTGACCAGGCTTGGCGACCCCTGCTTGCACAAACTGTGCGTTAAGTTCTGTTATATTTTAAATCTTAAAAAAATAATCATTGATTTCATTTTGAAAAATAAAAAAATGTGATGATCGGAAGGGATTGACTTTTCCAAAAATGTTTTTTGTTTGGCAAACCTTATGTGGCTGTGGAACTAGATGCAGTATTTTTGGACGTGGATGGTACTCTAACTCGTGGATTAAGCTGTTGGCAATTGGCACATCGGAAATTCGGGGTTGAGGCACAGTCAAACAGATATTATGAGATGGCTATGCGTAAGGAGATTGATTACGATACTTGGGCAAAACTCGATGTCAATCTATGGCGGGGGAAATCAATCGAAGAATTGCGGGATGCCTTACTTCCCCCTAAATTATTGGCAGGTGTACGTGAAGGAATTAGCCAATTCAAGGAACATAATGTGAAGGTAATCTTGGTCAGTGGTGGGATTGATATTTTTGTTAATGCTGTAAAGGATGCTGTAGGGGCTGATCTTGCATTTTCCAATATCGTGCATCATTCTGGGGGATTGATAACTGGGGATATTGATGTCCATGTTGGAACTACAAAACAACCAATTCTGGAGTATGTTGCAAGGGAATATGGGGTTGAACTTTCCCGTTCCGGATGCGTCGGTGATCATTACAATGACGTAGACATGTTTAAGTCTGTTGCTTATCCTATCGCGTTCAATCCCAAAACCCGTGAAATAAAAAAATTGGCAAAAAAAATTGTTATTGGCAATGATTTTAGATTGGCATCAAATGCCCTTCTTAGTCTTGTTGTATAAGAAAAAAAAGTAATCCCTTGTTTCAATTTTCCAAAAACATTTAATTTGTTGAAAACAAAATCATATGATTAAGATTGTCAGATGCCTTAATTATCCTTGATATGGTAATTCTTTCATTAGCAATGGTTATTACAATTCGTTTTTTCTATTTTTGGCAGATTATGAAATTGAATGAATTAAAATTAATGGGGATTGTTTTTTCATTTGCCTATTTGGGGATTCTTGCAAATGTTGCCTCCATCCTAACCAATGCCCTTTTCTGGTTTCAATTAGCTGTATTTTCCTTTAATGCTGTTGGTCTAACTTTAATTCACTTTTACTTAAATCTTCATTATAATAGGTTAGAGAGAGTAATCAAAATTTTTTCATGGGTCTGGTTTGGACTACTGACCATCTTGCTTCTTTTTTGGACGCCTTTTATTCAACCCGAATATGCAAATGTGCTTTTTATTTTCAACAACCTCCCTCATACTCGCGGTGATGCACACCCATATGGTGCTGGATTGAAAGTTCCATACAAAGGAAAAGAAACCATAATCTATAGTACCAGCCACCAGCTTTTAGGTATTCTTTTTTGGTTTTTTTCCGTTTCACTTTCATTGTACCAACTTTATCGCATGGAAGTCCCAGAAAAACAAGCTCCCTCTATCCAAAAACGTATTAACAATGCACGTCGAAATTTTCTAATAGAAAGGGGATTGCATCTTATTTGGGTTGTTTCCCTCTTTCCAATTTATCCAGTTGCTTTTATTCCCTTATTGTCTTCATTGAACGCATTAGTTTTGATTTCCTATTCTTTAATTGCCTATACCGTCTTGAAATATCCTGAAGCAATGGTGATGAGCAAGGATCAATTTAAACAGACCTTCGAAAAAATTTCTGAAGTCTTTTTACGACGTTCTTTTACTAATGAAAATGATACTTATCTGATGACCTTGGTTTCTATCATTGAAAATTATAATTTGGATGATTTGAAAGGTAGAGGTGTTGTCATCACTGATTTGGAAGAACCCTATGGTTTTTACATTTCCAAATCAAGTCTGATTCGATATCAAAAGACGTTTCACAATATTTTCAACTCCCTCCTGATTTCCAATTTCATTGCGGCATTTTCCAGTTTTTCAGATGAGATTTTTGATCAAAGTGCTCATTCCCCTCGGATACAACGTATCCGTAATGGTGAATATGAAGTCTATGTCCTTATAATAAATCAATTGATGTTTGCATATGTGTTCAAGGGGGTAAGCCTTCTTTTGAAAACTAAAGTAGAAAATATCGCACGGTCTCTTCTTGCAGATGAAACCATCAAAAACTATCTATTGTCTGAAAATGCCAAGCAAGACTTGCAGATTGTTTCCACCATTGATGAAATGGTGAAGGAGACGTTTAATACCAGTGAATTAGTTCTTTGAAATGGTGTTTTTCCTATTGATTGTCTTTCACATTGTTAATATGATAGTTTCTTTTTCATAGCCATTAATTAATGAAATCAGTTATATAATCCAATATTTATTATTATATGGAC
>WAKA01000023.1 GCA_015523565.1 Candidatus Heimdallarchaeota archaeon
CCATCCTTGAAACCAATGGCAAGGTCTCCTTGCGGGGTGGCATCCACCGCCCAAACAGGCGAACCGAATTCCATGGTATCGATCAGCTCATAGGTGACAGGATCATAGACCAGAAGTTTCTTGCTTAGGTTGGTGCCGACATAGATGTTGTCACCCCATGCTATGTCGGTTGGCATGTCTTTTTCTCCCATCACTATAATCCGTTCAAGTTTCCTTGTTCCGAAAGTGTACTTGTACACATCCGTTTCACTTTCTGCAATAATGACTCCTGTCCCATTGGCGTTCAAGTCCAGCATTTTTCTGTATGGTCGCTTATCATGGGTTAAATTTCCCTTAATGTTTTGTGATGGGACTTCCTGTATTGGGGGGGCACCTGGTTCCGCTGTTGCATTCCACAAAAAGAGCCCAAAATAGCCTATTGAAACCGCTGTTTCAGTTCCGTTCACCCAGCGCACGACATCCCCATGATCAAAATAAGGTACGGAAGTCACATTCTTGACTGGAATGGGTATGGCAAAAACTAGGAGCACCAAGATTATGTACTGTCTCATACAACCACCTCACTGACTGGTTTTTCAACATATGAATTACGGTATGGCATAATCACCCTTAGATCCCACCACCTTCCGTCGCCGACCCACCAAAACCTGGAATACAGTGGGGATTCAAGGGAGTTGTCAGGCAACAGGGTGTTCATGACGGATGTGTCTCGGTTTCCCCAATCATAATATTCACTGCAGTCGTTATTGCTGTCACATGTAACCTTCAGTAGCCCCAATGTATGTCCAAGCTCATGCATGGCTGTTGACATTATGTTTTCCTTTGGATCTGTCAAAAGCCACCACCAAAAATTTTTGATGGGGTTCTCAAGATCCCTGATCGCTTGAACAGCAACAAATGAATAAGGGTAAATCGTATAATAAGAGCTGTTTATGTCTATACTACCAAATCCTAATGACCCATCTGCTGCATATTTCCCAAAAACCATATATCTGTGCTTTTCTGGTTGTTTTTGTTTAACCCATGAATATGCATCATAATAATCTCCCAAATCATTGGAAGAAAACTGTCTCTTTAATGGCACTGTCGACGAATTGGTGTAGAACTTGAGCCGCTCATAGCCATTGTCTTCGAAGTAACTGCTGACTGTGTCAAAGATGTCCAAGGGTGGTTTATACCCATCCATCCACGCCACCTCCACATGCATCGCCGTGTAGCCAATCTTCAGTCTCGTCAGTTCCCAGCCGAATTCTGCGTAATTGCCTGAGCGGATGCGAATGGTCAGGTTGTGGATTGACCGCTCAACAAAATCTCCCAAGTGAAAGTTTGACACCCTAAAAAACCAATATGCAGTTGCCTGTTCCCCCAACACAAGGTTGCCGTCCACATAAATTGAAACCAGCCTGTCGAATTCATCATTGAACTGATGAATCTCCAAATCCAGCCTCGTGTCGGGTTCACCGATGAACTGTGTTTCAATTTCCGAGATATAGCTTCTGGGGAAGAACTGATAGTACGGTTGTGACGTTGAATTCTTGAAGTATGCCCATTCCAGAAGCCAGCCCTTTTCGGTGTAGCCTCCATAATAGATCTCGAAGACAACATATAGGTTGGTTGCAGGGGCATTGAACTCAATCGAGACGTAATTCTCCTGGTTCGGACCGACCCTCCCCTCATATTCCAATACCAGATTGTCGGGGGTGGATCCCTGATAGACCCGAAGGACACGACCCGTGACATCATTCACCCCGATTATGCGTGCCTTGATGAAGTCTGCATATTGGGTATGAAACGCAATTTTTGAGTAAGTCGCCTTGGGGAAGAAGGTCCCCTCCTTCGTCAGGAAGAATGCCTTGTCATTGCTGAAGTCGGTGTCAACCCCGCTGAATTGATGGGGTGCAAAGAAAGGGGACGTTGACGTGGTGGATGCCGCACGGGGTTGGCTTGATGATCTAGTGGTTCCTAACATCCTATACACATTTTGCCCCAAGCTTGGTTGTGCAATTGTTTCTTCCTTTAGAGACGGATCATTTCCAGTTTGTTCTTCCTTGGACATTTGTGCATTTGCAATCGTAGTTGTCAAAAATGCCCCAGGATTAATCAATATTCCCATAACAACCATCCATTTTATGGTCAACTTAATCTTTTGTGAGTGCATATACCCCCCCTTGAACATATTTAATGTTTTTCCTTAATCCTGCAAGATGCGAAAATTGTAGTGGATATTTGTGAAAAATATATGGTTTTTTCCAACCCCCTTCTTGGTAAATCCTTGCCAATTCAAATTGCAAAGGTATGGATTTGACCTCCTCTTTTTCTAAGGATAGATGGGAATTAGAAATGGTTTGTTTAGACTTAAGACATTAGTGGCAATATCTTTTTTTTTGTTAAAGCAACCTCCCCGCAAAAGACTTAATATACAGTATTTAGTTATGATCCCTTCTGTTTGATGAAAATGATGCAATGAATGGCTATGCAAAGTATGACATATCCCTAGCAATCCTTTTAAATAAAGCATCTTTTATTTGATTATGATAGAGGGAGTCCTATCAAAATTGGCAGACAGCCGTGAACCCTTACTCTATAAAGAGATTGGTGTTACAAAAGGGAAGCTTAATCCTCTGGAGAAATTAGGGTTAATTAAATTCGTCAAGAAAAAAACCCGAAGTATGCCAAAGAATCCAAATGCGGCAACAATCACTCCACTAGGACTTGCCCTGCTGTCTGCGATGAGAAAAACGGAATTTTCTATACTTCCCCTTATAAATGGGTTGGAAGAAAGAATTTCAAAAATCCAAATTGCTACAGAAGAAATCATGCGTATGCAAAAATCCTTGGTCAAAAAATTGAATGAAGGGACTGAAACATTGGGTGCATTTGTGACCGATATGACAAGCGAACTGGAAATGTTGAATGATAGCCTGTCTGAAATAAAGATGTCATTGGTCAATAAGGAAATAACCTCGTCACAAGTCATTGAAATTATACGAAAACACAGTGGCAAGCTGACAGGTATTGCCTCGGTATCTGATGTGTTTGAATCTCTGAGAGGGGATTTTGGAATTTCAAGCCAAAAAGCAGAAAAAATATTGCTGAAAATGTTTGAAGAGGGGAAGATTCAATTGGAGGCGGGGCAAGGAAAAGCAGTTGTCCGGTCTCCTGATGGGGAAAGATATGCGTTTATTAGATTACCTTGAGGAGATGAACGTGAGCATTGAATTTGTAGACAAGGGAAGATTTGTAAAGGCAATTTTGGATGATAGACATCCTGTACCCTTCCCTGAACCTCCTGCCAGGACAACGTTGAAGGAGGGAGCCTCATTTCTTTTCGGACGGGAACGTGAACTGGAGATTTTGGAGGAGCTTTTTGAAAATGCAGTAAAGTCTGGTAAACCGAAACTTTCCTATATTCAAGGCAAACAAGGTGTTGGGAAGTCATCCTTGGTCTCTTGGTTTGTCCAAACAAAAAAGAAGGAATCCCCGAATTCAATATTTTTGGTTCCTATAGAAACAACGACAGATGGTGGGGCATATGAGTTCAGGCATTTTTACAGCAATTGCTTTGAAACGTTGTTCCAATCAAAGGCAATCCACGCAATTGGTTCACGTCTTTTTGTCAAAATACTCGAATTGATGGAAAAAAATTTGACGAAAAACGAATTCGAGACTATTTTGGCTCGTCTAAAATTGACTTCCAATGATTATTTGGACTTAAAACGCGAGCCCAGCCATGCATTGGAATTGGCCAACAGGAACCAAACATTTCTCAATCAACTTACAAGGAGTTTTGAAGAGCAATTCCATTCCATTTATCCAGAATTACCCACCATGAACTTCGATTTCATTATCACAATTTGGTATTCAATGTTCAAAAATCCTGAAACATTCCGTGCAATCCGAGCCCTTCAAGGGAAGGGGGAATTTGAAAATTTCAAAATAGAGCATGAACATAATGCACAGAATGTTTTTCGTGATTTCATTGAAATTCTTGATTGGGTATTTCCCTCTTCAGTTATTTTGATTGTGATGGATCATTTGGAAGCAGGTATCGCCAATCCTGATAAAGTCTACAACAATCTCTATTCTTTTCTTTTGAGTTTCAGGAACATGAAAAAAGTGGCAATTATCCTGTCAGGGACATATGACGCCTTTCATTCAATTGAGGAAGTGTGGAAGGATGACATGAACCAACAAATCACAAGTTGGGCAGACAAATTCTTTATTGGACTTAATCCATTAGATGCAAATGTCGTCATACAAATTGTTTCAAAGTATTTACAGGATTATTGGTCCAATTTCAGTCTTACTGCCCCGTCCCATAATCCTTTGTTCCCATTTTCCAATGATGCTGTTGATTATATCTACCGTTTTACCCGAACAGACCTTAGACGGACCCTTGAACTTCTCCACGGATTATTTCGTTCATATCGGGCAACCAACCAAGTGATTGAGCTAAAGGGTCTTTTTGACGCATTCAAGATGTTCAGGAAAAAACAAGGCTATGTTGCGCTATCTATTGATGAGGCAAGACTGCTGAAAAACAAGATGATGTCTTCAACAATTCAAGACCATTCTAGATCCAAAAAATTGGAACAGCAAATGTTCCGTCTTCTCAAAGCATTTTCAAAACAAAGTTCACATATCTCCAATGTAATGCATGAACCCAAACTCGGTCTCTTGAAACCCGATATCTATTTTGAAGTGGGTGATTCATTACAGGAAACAAGAAGGGTTGCCATTGAAATCAAACTGTACCGAGTTTCACGGGTAATTCCATCCAATGAACTTAAAAAAACCCATGATTTGTTAAGAACTGGAAAAATAGATTACTTGATTTGGTATTCCAATAAACCACTTGATTTAATGAAATTTAAGCTTGAACCCCAACTTAAGGAAAGAATTGGACTTGTCAGGGAACTGACCCAGAATGAACTGGGATATGCAGCCCTTATTTTTTTCCATGATCAGCTATTTGATGAACTTCCAACTGACCTCATTCCTGAACTCTTTATGCACGCAGGTATAGATATTCAACAAATTAGAAACATGGCTCTTCAACTTCCCCCCAACAAGGGAATAAGGCAGCCCTCGGAACCACTTGTCTCTGTGCAAACCTTCCTAGAGGAAAACAATGATGAGGTGGAAGAATGGTCTGAAATTCTTGATGTGGACAATGAGCAGGAAAGGTTAAAGAAATCAATCCAAAAACAAATCAGGAAAAAGTCCTCACAAACCAGAGTCTATGTCACCACAATCCTAAAAATGTTGAAAAAGGAAGGATTTGACTTAATTAGGGATTATGGGGAGGATCAGGCATTCAACATGGTATTGAATACTGCTAGGGATATGGGCTTCAGGGTGACGCCAAAACAGATCCAATTCCAATAAATCCCTGTATTTGTCTGAGATAACATCCCTCCTTTTAATTTATCCAAAAACTATAGTTGTAGTATTTAAAAATTCAACAATTGTCTGAAGAAAGAATTATAAAATTTATTTAAAGCAAGTAAAATTGAAAATTTGTGGATTATACGTCAATGATATTATCTAGTGGAACCGCTTTTGCCATTCTTCTCGCAATCATTCTTTTCGTTTTATCCACGATTCTATTTTTTTCCATTTCCCTAAACACTCCCCATAACATTACTATAAAATTTGTCCTTGGTTATTATTTGGTTGCTTGTTGGTCTTTTGTTGCAATAATTAGGGGTGAACTCCCCCGCGACATAGCTAAAATTATGCCTGTTTTACTTGTGTTATTGTTTTTATTTTCCACTCAATTCATAATATTGAGTATTCGACCATTAAATAAAATGAATGCATTGGTTGAATTTTTCTTAATTCTTGGATGGGTGGCAATGGGCATTTTGGTTGCCCAACTGATTGACCCTGAGGTACAGCTTGTCATTGTATCTTCCAACTATTATTTTGCAACCTTGGTTCCTGAATTGATGTTTATTCTCTTTATTCGCGGCATATTCATATTGTATCTCATATTTCTTGCAATACATCGATTTAGAATTGATGGAACAAAAAAACGTGGTCTATTATGGGTTCGCATTGGTGCTGTTTTGACACTTGCTTCCTTTCTTTCAATACCTTTGCATATGATGGTTGCCGATTTTGTCACCAATGAGGCAAATGCATTGATCTTTTTCGCGAGCAGGTTGATGATCTCCATAGGCGTTCTCCTTTTTTTTATTGGTCTTATGAAAAACAAAAAGGAGATAATCGGTGCAATGCAGGGAATTAACACTGATTTCATAAAAAAGCAGGTTCCCATTGCACTTTTCAGTTATGGTATCAGCGGGATCGAAGTTAAGAATTTCCATGGTTTCGATTTTATCGAGGAAGATGATGAACTATTTATTTTTCTTCTTACATTGGGAACCGCGGCCATAACTGTATTGGGGAGGGGTGAAGAATATATTGAGGGTAGTGCAATAATCCCAATTGGAAAAGAAGAAGAGCTTACTGCAATTGTTTTCACCAAATGGATCTGTGACAAAAAGCAACAAGACCCTCGATTTAATGGAAAAAGTTTTCTGGCTCTTCTAATTGCTGTAGAACGAAAATTGGAATGGCTGGTCAGTGATCGAAAATTATGGGAACAATGTTTTGAATGTTTTATGGAGAAGTTTGTTGACATTTCTGAAATCACAATGGATCACATATTGGAATTTGCAAAGGAGGGTATGATTGAGGTTATTTTTTCAAAATGATTAGCTCTTCTCCTGTTTCCTTTGAACATTCAAATACAACGTAGTGAACACCATTGCCAAAATTACCCCATACATTGGAACGGGGGTCTCAAATGTGTTTGTACTGTTTCCATCCTCTGTTCCATTTACAGTTACTGTGTAGTTATTTTCCACTGTGGACACAACCACGTCAGTAACCGTTACCGTTGTCTCGTTTACGATCTCATTGGTTTCAGTAACAATATTGGTCTCAGTGATTGTTGTTGCTTTGTCAGTTGCACTTGAATTGATCATAAGGGAAACATAATTCTCCAGAGTAACTGTATTGTTCACTGAATCTCTCGATTTAAAGCTTAAACTATATGTCCCGTCACTCATTAGGGTGGTATCCCATGTTGCCTCCCAATATCCATTGTTTGGATTGTAATACATATTGTTCCATTCTCCATCCCCGATTTTCCAGTCAACCATTACAACTCCTGTTGCATCAATTGCCTCTATTTGAACTGTTATTGTTCCCGATAATATTGAATTCGATTGGGGTGACACAAGGTTTAACAGAGGTGGCGAATTGTCTACTACGACTGCAACAAATTCATAGTCGCCTCCTGGTTGAGATTGCGAGACCAAAATCGTCAATGTTGCCAAATTTGACTGATTGTCTGTTGCTCTGAAAAACAGGGATTCACCCACAAATCCAGACGAATTCCATGAATGTGTGTATTTTTGGGGATCATTTAATACATTGTCCACAACAATCCATGACACTCCATCTTCACTAAATTCAACAGAAACAATGTCATTCACGTCTGTGACAATGACTGAAAGGTTGTATACCCCGTCAATACCTGTCACAGGAGTAAGGAAGTTGATTGTGGGTGGATACATGTCAATAACGACACCTGGATTCAATACCAAGTTTGCAAATGAGCCAATGGTATAATGGGAGACATAGCGTATTGTATTGTATGCTTGATCCCCACTGTCCACCATAAATGAATACACATCCCAAGATGCCCCGCCAAATTTATGGAATCTAATGCCGAAATTGACCCCAACTGTCTGTGTTGTTGTATTGCTCTTCAAGTATGAATACCTGATTTCCGCTCGCAGGGAATTTGTAAGGTTTTTCCCAACCAAATCCCCTATCATGCTGTATTCAAACTCTCTTGAAGACCAAGAGGATCCAGTAGATCCTGCCTTTGTCTGGTTGTCTGAGGCGAATATCATGATATCATCGTCAGGCGTGTTTTCAAAATCAGTTGAATTGATGATCCCATTATGGTCGGTGTCAAATTGAACCAAGAACCCAGGGCTTTCAAATCCCATTCCAGAACTATCAAGCTGAA
>WAKA01000024.1 GCA_015523565.1 Candidatus Heimdallarchaeota archaeon
ATTATTTGTAGTCATAATTGTATCATTTATTCGAAAAAGATTATATTTTCCAAGTTGTACTTTTTCAACTAAGATTTTAGATTTTCCTGAATTCGTAATAAATGTAAGCTCTTTATCAATAAGCATTTTAATTGCTGCATAAAATTCACTCCACTCTCCTTTATTCCAATTCTTTTTTCTCATACTAAAAAAAGTTTGATTTATAATTAAAACTTTTTGGACTTCAAAATTATTTCCAATTATGTTAATAAATAGGGTTCAAGACTTGATTGTCTAATTGAAATAACTTCTTGTTCTGTCAGCGATTTTAGCATTTGCATTCCTATTGCTTCAATGACGGGAACTGTTACAGAATTTGCGATCTGCTTATAGGTTTGTGTTCTTGAAACTGGAAATTCAAAATCATCTGGAAATCCCTGCAATCTTGCCCATTCCCTTTCTGTGAGTTTTCTAACACCCTCATTGTTTCTGTAAATCCTTTTATCCAATCCTTCTTGCCATGGCTCATAAGGCATTGGTAGGTCTACTATTAAATTCCTTTCATGCCCCATCCCTCCAACAACTAGAGTATTTGCAATTCCATCATATTGAAGTATTTCATAACCAAAACCGTTGCCCTTGTTTCGATGGCGTTCTTTATGTTTTTTCAATGTGTCAAGGTATTGCTGTGATAGGTAATATTTTTCGTCAACCTCACTTTCCAAAATATGTATCAGTTTTGTCTTTCTGTTAATGGGTTTCGGAAATTCAAATCGATAATTATTTTTGAAACCAACAATAAAAATTCTTGGTCGTCTTTGAGGCACTCCAAAATCACAACTCTCCAAAACTTTATGATAAACTGTATATCCTAACTTTTTCTCTAAAATATACTTAATTGTCTTAAATGTGTTCCCTCTATCATGATGTTCCAAATGTGCCACATTTTCTAGAAGAAAAGCTTCTGGTTGATGATATTCCAAAATTTTTTCAATATAGAAAAACAAGGTTCCTCGAGTGTCATGGAAACCTTTTTTATGTCCTGCTATTGAAAACGCCTGACAAGGAAATCCTGCAAACAAAAGATCAAAATCAGGAATTTTTGCGATATCTGTTTTTGTGATATCACCCATGGGAAATTCTCCAAAATTCTGCTCATAGGTCTGGCAAGCATATTTATCGATTTCATTTGCCCAAATGAATTCAATCTTATTTCCAAATGCCCATTCGATCCCTAACCTTATTCCACCTATTCCCGCAAAAAGGTCAATCGCCCTAAATTTAAACACATGCTTTATTTGTTTTCTTATTATAAAACATACTGTTGCAGAAATGTACATTGGATGACTTACCACAAACAAAAAAGTACCCAACAAGTCAACTTTTCAATCTAGGAGATAAGGTAACACCATAAATTTTTGAATAAAGCATTCCTTGATTATATTTTGAAAAGAATGTTTACTGGATACAGCTACTTACCGCTAGTGGTACCTTCGACGAATAACAACTACAAAAATGAGTAGATTAACTAGAATGAAGGGAAATGGTGTTTTATTGCTTGTTGTAGATCCGCTACCTGTAGAAGTATCGTGAATGGTTGAAGAAGCATTGGTAGCTGAAGAACTGCTTGCAGTTTGGGATTGCGAAGTTGACGTGGTTGTTGATTGACTTGGGGGCAGGATAGTGATAATGAAAGTTTCAGATACCCAATTGCCTGTTAAATCATAAAAATTGACAGTGACGATATGGTCGCCGATTTCTACTTCGTCAATCTCAATGGAAACAGTACCATTTTCCCAGAAAGTGTAAGGGAAATATAATTCCCCATCAAGCAGAACATTGTAAAGACCAGGATTCCTGTCACCAACAGTCAACACAATGGCATTTCCAGTTGTATTAAACTCATAGGTCCTGTTTTCAGGAATAATTACCTCTGGAACAGCCCCATCATTGACCACTGGCATGACATGAGGGAATGGGTCGCCATTAAAACTTTGTATAATGTATTTATTATCCACAATCCCGTCGCCGTCAGCATCAGGGGAGGTCCAATCATTCCAATAATTATGCTTGAAATGATTGTAAATATTATCTAAAATATAATCCAAAACTTGGTAACCATTATCAATGAAGTTATTTCCTTGAATGAAATTGAGGACAGATTCAAGGAACACCATTCCATTTGTGTTGTTTGTAATTGTGTTTCCTGCAAACAGGTTGTTAGTTGACCAGAAAAGATTTATTCCATCTTGACTATTGTTTGCAATTATGTTATTGGAAAAGAAATTAAGAAATGTATCATAAAGTTGAATGCCAAACATGTCATTATTCATCATTGTATTGTTGATAACGTTTACAAATGAGGAAGAAATCAACTGAAGACCAACATCCGTGTTACTTAGATTCTGGCCAACAACATTGATATTTGATGAATTTGCAATGATCACCTGTCCAGCCCCTGCAGGAACTGTCCTGTTGGTCTCTCCTACCCAAAAGATCAAGGGGTTGCCATTCACGGTATTGTTATCCACTGTTGTCTGGAAGTAGATTTCAAAAGTTGTTCCTTGAAACAGAATCCCATCCTCAACAAGGATATTGTCCGTGATGGTATTTCTCGGTGAATCCCAAAGGAGAATCCCAGTCTCGCTATTTCCAGAAACCATGTTTGCGGTAATTGTATTGGTATGTGACTCTTGCAGACTGATGCCCACACCATTCCCAATCACATTGTTGTTGTGGATTACACCACTATCCAAACGATAAAGGGCAATCCCATGATCATTACTTGCAACAGTATTATTCCCGATAGTGATATTGGTCGAGCTATGAACTGATATCCCTATGTTATTGTCTGTTAATATGTTATCGCTAACCTTCACAAATGAGGAAAGCATCAATTGTATAGCCAAATCCGTATTACTGAGATTCTGACCGGTTATCTCTATGTCGGTGGAATTTACAAGGATTACTTGCCCTGCACCTGCAGGAACTGTCTTGTTATTCTCACCTTCCCAAAATATCAGAGGCTTGCCGTTCACAGTGTTATTGACCACTGTTTGGACAAAGAAATCAGGCATTGTTCCATAAAAGAGCTGTATTCCATCATCAGTAAAAATATTGTCTGAAATGGAATTCCATGGTGAATCAGAAAGAAGAACTCCATCTTTGCCGTTATATGAAATCATGTTGGCGGAAATCGTGTTGTTGGGAGAACTCCAAAGGGAGATGCCTTCAAGGTTTTCAATTATCGAGTTTCCAGAAACAGTGTTGTTGGCAGAATTGTACATGTAAATCCCTTGTTCATTTCCACTTATGGTATTGTTCACTATTTGCCCATTTTTGGCATTCATGAGAAATATCCCATCTTTTGAAAATGTGAGTGTATTGTTTCTAATGATGAAATATACATCTGTGTTCCTTATGTCAATTGCAATGCCAGAGGGATTGCTTATGTTGTAACCCTCGATAATGTAAGGGTCATCAATGGTTCCAGACCCTGGAAACACACTGAAGCCACTGTTCCCGTCAATGACAATCGGTCCATCCGAAGAAGAAATATATGATTGCGTCATGACTTGAATCAAACGTTCTTCTGGAACAAAAAATCCAGATGTTTCGTGATTACTGAATTTCGAAGGGGTCCAGCTCCCATGATCATCCTTCCAACTGTCCATGACCGCGGAAGATTGCAGATTCAATCTGATTGCGACTGGAGATTCATTGGTCGGTGAGATGCTCACAAGCAAGACTCCGACCAAACTCAATGCTATAAAGGTTTGGACGAAATGTGAAAAAAACCTCATTTTTTTCTCACCATGTAATAAAATAAAGTACGTGAATTTAAAGTTTTTTAAGAAAAACAAGAAATTAGAACATATACTCGTGAAATTTAAAAATTGTTTTTATTTCTTTTTTATAATATTATTAGTATACAACATAATAATTAAAAAATATAAAAATACTTATCTCACGAGAGACTCTGAGTTAATTTTATGGTTTTAAAGAAAATATAAAATACGCATTAAACTTTAAAATTATTTGAAACAAGATAATCAACTATTTTTTTATGTTTTTTTTCATTAGACAAGTCAGGTCTACCTTCATCATCCCAAACTTTCAAATAATAACCAACATATTCTGCAAATTTTGGCGGAACTGCATTACCTACTTGCTCAGCCTGCTGACTTAAACTACCTTTAAACTGAAAATTAGGTGGAAAAGTTTGTATTATGGCTGCTTCATGAATTTTCAATCTACGGTTAAGATATGGATGTATTGTCATTGCTTTAGTCACATTTACAATGCACTGAGACAAACCTTTCGTTGGTAATCGATAATACACTCCAAATCTATGTTTTGGATGTTGTTTGCCATTCTTTACTTGTTTCATTTTTCGTCTAACTTTTTGAGAGTGCTTGGGTTCTTGTTCATCAATGGTAATTTCATCGAAAAGGTGTAAATATTCTTCAACAAAAGAAGGTTTCCCTCTAAAATAATCAAAATTAACAATATTTGTTTTTAAAAACCTTTTTCTATGTTGTGGTACTCCAAATTTTGATAGAGAGACAATATAATTCCTTCCAACGTTTATTAGTTCAGATTTTTCAATAGAAGGTTTGACGTTTGGAACATTTTCCATTATAA
>WAKA01000025.1 GCA_015523565.1 Candidatus Heimdallarchaeota archaeon
ATTTAAATGTGTCCAAAAAAGTAAATTAGTGGTGAGGAAACGAGACAAGGTTGAATCCAAGTTTCTAAAAATTCTTAATCAACAAATAAAAAGAAAGAGTTGTGCTAGATGAAATCCTTGTCGTTTGTGATTCATGCAAAAAAGTATATGAAGTTGACAACTGGAAGCATGTAAGAACAATGATAGAGGCAGTTGATGGACATAGTGCCTTTCGGTATGTCTATCTTTTTGAGAAGGAGTGCATTTGCGGATCAACATTTGTTGTTGAGGCTCAAGGTTACGAACCTCCAGGTGAAGATATCGTTCATGAATGGTTCTATAGATATTTTGATTGTGAACAACTTGAAAGCACTAAAGTCAATCTTGTTTGAGTGGTCTGTTGAAAATGTCCCATCGAGAATAATGCCCAGAATAATCAAAATTCTGTCTTTCTTCCAAGATTGTATTGAGATCCAAAACTGCTGTCAGAATGCCCTCCTCATTCAGTAACGGACCAGCAATTATTTCACCTCGAGGATTGACAACTAAAGAACCACCATTCTTGATAATGTCTTGCCCTGCCATTTGAGCTTTCATAGGGAATTCTTCTTCACTTAAGTGAGAAAAGTCTTGTCCTCTAAGAAAACCCGATGCTGCGAGCACATACATTCGACCCTCAAGTGCAGAAAATATAGATATGTTTTCAGTCAATGACAAGCTTCCAGGCCATAGCGATACATGAATGAACTCCCCTTGAGAATGCAAAGATGCACGGGCAAGAGGAATCCAATTCTCCCAACAGTTCAGAGCACCAATTTTTCCCATAGGGGTAGAATATACAGTAAGTCCTGAAGCATCCCCATCTGCCCAAACCAAGCGTTCTTCATAAGTGGGTTTTATTTTTCGATGCCTTCCCAAAAGCCGACCATCTTGACCAATGACAACATAAGTGCAATAAAGGGATCCTCCAGATCTTTCTGTTAAACCACCAATCAACATTGTCCCAGTCTCTTTTGCAACTTCGAAAAGTGGAACAAGGTCATTAGATTCAAAGTCAACACTGTTTTTCCAATAGGTGGAATAAGCTTTTTTTTGATCAGGATCATTGAATTTAGCACCTCCAGTCATGGCAAGCCATTGAGGATATCCAGGGATTAGGGATTCACCCCAAACAACAATATCAGAACTTTTTGCCTTTTTGATATATTGGACTAATTTCTGAATTGTCCTCTCTTTGTTCAAGAAAACTGGGGCAATCTGTAGTATTGAAACCTGTATTTGCTCCTGCATTGTTTCAACAAATAGAAAGTGCACTTAATCATTTTAGATTGAACCAAAACAATAATGACAAGTAATGCAAAATATATTCATTAATAATTTAGGAACATGTAAGAACATTTTTCTAAACGTAATAACAGTATACGGGTATGGAAAACAACCCGATTGTCAAGGAGAGAAATGATTATCAGCTTCTGACGGAGCTGGAGAAGAAAATTGGAACATATATTCAAGGAAACAGGGTAGAGTTCAAAGAAGGAAAACTAATCTATTTGGATTTGTCATCCCTCATATTGGAAGAACTCCCAGAGGTTATAGGCTATTTTAAACATGTTGTCTCTTTGGACCTCTCCTACAATCGACTAAAAGAATTACCTGAAACAATGGGACAGATGGAATCATTGGAATTTTTAAACCTCAGACACAATAAGTTAACTGAATTCATAAAAGAAACATCTAGATTGCAAAGATTGGAGGAAATTGATTTTACTGAGAATCGTCTGCGGGAATTGCCAATACAGATCTGCTATCTCCCTAACTTAAGAAGACTTCACCTTGACAAAAATCCATTGGACACATTCCCCTCTGCGGTAGCAAACATGAAGAAACTATATAGACTGTATTGCAACCGATGCAACCTTAAATTATTACCTGAAAGTTTTGGAGAAATGACGGCATTGGAAGAATTATATCTGGAAGGCAACAGATTGACATCATTACCTGAAAGCTTTGTCAATCTGAAAAAATTGATTTCACTTGATCTAAGCGAGAATCCACTGCCCACCTTCCCAGAAGTTTTGACTCGGATGTACGTATTGGAAGAATTAAAAATGAGGAATACTGGGATAAGAACACTTCCGAAAGAAATCAAAAATCTCAAACAGCTTCGGCAGTTGGATCTGACAGGTACGAAAATCATGCCGATATCCAATAGAAAATTGTGGGGAGGCTTTGCAGGGAACCACAGTGAAGTTCAGAAGTTTCTTCAGAATTTAACAATGTCACATTAATTGCAAGAAACAATGTAAAATGCGCAAATCTTGTGAAACGCTTTATTAAGAAAAAAAACATGATGATAGTAATGGACACAAGTGATGTGGGATTGGCGTTGGTTGTCAACCTGGAGTCAACAGGCCCATCATATGTTTTGGATACTGGTCTGTCTTTCATGAATCCTGCATCACAGATGTTATTTGCATCACGAGTTGTCATATTATGTGGAATGGCAAACCATAGGACACCCACATTGCAGTTGCAGGGACCAGTCCCCATTTCCGAGGTCGAGGGAAAAAATCTTGAATTTTATTTTTTTCAAGTCAGACCATCCAATCCAGAAATGGTGAATTTACACATCATCATGGTAGTGATTTTCCCGATAACTTGGAAACAAGCCATACGAAAGCTAGAAGTTCAGTTGGAAAGCAAATTGAGGGCATTAGCTGAAAAAATTGATTTTTCAACCATGACACCATTATCCCTTAGTGAAGAATTTAAATCAGTCATGCAACAAGAATTGACAAAGATCAGGAACTTTCTTACTAGTGAGCTTCCAAATGCCCCCATTGGGGAAAAGAGCCTTTTCAATCTGGGGTTCCTCGTAACATTGCCCAATGACCTACAAAAGGCAGGAAAACAGCTTATTCTTCATCCTGAAGGAATAAAAAAAGGGGAGTTCAGTTTTGAAGAAAATGTTTTGGAAGATTTAATTCGATATGGTCTTGTGAAAATTGAAAATAGGGATAATGAAGAATGGATCATTCCAATTTAGGAGGAGAAAAGTTGAATAGAACAATTACGATTTATTCTACAAGAGGAGGTTCAGGAAAGACAATTACTTCATTGGGAATTGGTGTTACGCTTGCCCAAAAAAGTTACAAAACATTGATTATTGACGTCGACATTGAGGCGCCATCACTATTGCACCTTCTCCCCCCCCAATCCAAGAAAATCCAATATTGGACAGATTTTTTGGAAAAAGGGACAGAATTGGAACTAAAAAGCCTTATGCAACCAACAAAATTTGAAAATTTGGATATAATCTATTCTTCATCTCCAAAAATGGGATTAAGGTTCCTTAAGGGAAATGCAGACCAATGGTGGGAACAGGCATTGAAACATAGCCTGATTGCACAAAAGCAATTTTATGAAATGGGGTATGATTTCATTGTTTTAGACAACCAATCAGGGACGTCGATGAATTCAATAAACAACCTAATTTTGGCAGACATTAGCGTGTTAGTTGTTAGACCCACAAATTATGGAGTCGGAGCAACAGAATTGTTCATTCAAGAGCTGTTTCGCATATTGAAGGACATGAAACCAAGGGAAGACCTCTTTGTTTGGAATCAAGTGCCAAAGGTAACAAAACCTCAAGAAAAGGAATTGTTGGATAAATTCATTACATCATGGACAAAAAGATTGGAAAGTATGGGATTGAAACATGCCGCGAGTTTTCCACTTGATATGATGTTTAACCTTCAACTATTGAATGACATGGTTGAAAACGCTATTTTCAAGGATTCAGAAGTGGGAGAAAAAATTGAAGAGTTTGTGGACCAGTACATACTTAACAAAAAGTGAATGGAAATCATTTGTAGGACAACTGAAAAATTCATTGATGGAAAGAGCATCTTTTGTCAATGAAAAATCCCATCTTGTAATGTTACACAATATTGAGACATGGAGAGGCAAACAGGACATGTCAACTACACCTAAAATCGAAAAAGAGACAAACAGGAACATTATTTTCGAAAAAGCAAAATCCCATCTGGAATTATTGAAAAAAAATGAACTTAAGGCAAATGACTTTGTGATGATGTTCAATTGTTTTGAGATAAGGGTCTTGTTGGGACAAAGATTCACCCAAGGAAGCATCACAGATTGTAATTTCAAAATTCCAGAAAGAAAAGAACTAATAGAACTGTATCAGCAACCTTACAATGAAACAGGACTTTCGGTAGGGGCAAGGGCACTTACAAAACATTATTTGAGATCAACATTTTGGAACAGACCAAGAGGAAAGACAGATCAAAAGAATCTAATTGCATTGCAACAGATCGAAACAATTTTGGAAAATGTGGTCTGGTGGAACATGTTTTACCATTTTAAGCATGAATATGTTTTGGAAATAAGAACAGAAGGAGGATATGGGGCAAGATGGGGAAAGGAAAAATTCATCGGGTTTGTTGAACCGTTCTTTATGGACTAAATTTCCAATATTTATCTGTCAAGTGATGAAGAACTTTTATTGCTTTTCCTTTTTCCATTGCATCCATGTCTACAGCATCATATTTTGAGATCCCTATAGCCAAGGGAGAATTTCTTGTTTCTTCAACAATCAGTACAGGCTCGTTTTCCACAACATTTGGATCAATCCAGACAATTCCAGGTCTCATCACGTCTGCACCGTTTGTGACAAATTTGATTGCACCCGTATCAACTTTAACAATCGGAAGATTCACATTATGACTCTGGACAAATTGAAGTGTTGGGATAATATAATCATTTAAACGTATCAGGATAGGGACTCCGTCCAATGCAATGACATTGCCATCCTCCATTTTGTATTCAACTGCATTTGCCTTCTTTGTTAAGAGAGACCCCAAACTGGGTATTATATCAGAAAGTTGCCGAACAAGCTCTTTTTTTTCTTTTCCCGACAAGGGCACCATTTTTTTTTTCATTTGCAAGATAATGTTGTTTCATGACCTTTTATTTTTTAGCATTGAGATGCTAGGTTAAACGAATGGTGGTTCCAATAGGAGGAGCCAATGACTCACGCTTGACTGCCTTGCCGACACTCTTTGCAAGATTTCGACATTTTGTTTCCTCACCATGCACCATGACAAAACGTTTTGGACGGGGAACCAGCCTCCTTACGTATTCCATCAATTCCTTTCTGTCACTATGACCAGTAAATCCAGATATCTTATGAACCTCCAAATTGACTTTCAACACATAAGTCCTACCCTTCTCATCTTTCATCTTAATTTCCCTTGCCCCATCTTCCACTTTTCTTCCCAAAGTTCCTTTTCCTTGATATGAAACAATGACAAGTGAATTTTTTGGGTCCTCGGCAAGTGCAGTGAAATATTGTACGGAGGGACCACCTGCCAACATACCACTTGTTGCGAAAATTATGCAGGGGTCACCCAATACAATTTCCTCTCGGGTTGTTTTGTCAGAAATGTTATGAAAGAAGGGGGCGAGAAATGGATTGTCTTGGTTTTGCAATATGCGTTCACGTAGTTCCTTTGAAAGAAATTCAGGAAATGCAGATGTAATGGCATTTGCCTCGCGGATCATACCATCAACAAAAACAGGAACTTCAGGTATCGCCCCAGAACGGATCATATCCTCAACGATCACCATCAATTCTTGAGCCCTGCCAACAGCCAATACAGGGATGAGAACTTTACCCCCACGATTGATAGTATCATTGATGATTTGCTTAAGTTTTTCCTCCGATTCTTCTCGGCTTGGCACAACATCCTCAGGGTTGCCATAAGTAGATTCCATAACCATTGTCTCCAAACGAAGGAATTTAGAAGTGGCACGATCCAAAGTCCTTGACTTGGCAAATCGAAAGTCATGGGCAAAAGCAATGTTATGAAGACCATTGCCAATATGCATATGCGCAATTGCAGATCCCACAATGTGACCTGCATTATGAAATGTAAGCTTGACGCCTGCGGCAATATCGGTAACCTCACCATAGTTAAGTGGGATTGAATGCAGAACCATTTCGCGAATGTCATTTTTTGAGTATGGCAAGAGTTTTCCTTCAGCTTCAGCAACATCCAAGTAGTCCAGTTGAAGCAAGGTCATGAGATAGAGTGTAGGAGGGGTGCAATAAACAGGACCACGATAACCGTATTTGAAAAGATACGGAACAAAGCCAGAATGGTCAAGATGGGCATGCGTAATTACAACTGCATCCAACGTATTGATATCAAATTCTGGAAGGTCGAAACGAGGCAGGTATTGAACGGGGGCGTCATACCCGACATTAACACCGCAATCAACAATGATGTTGGAATCCCCTGTTTGTAAAAGGGTTGAAGATCGCCCAACCTCCAAATACCCCCCCAATGCAGTGATACGCAGAATTTTCTCTCTGAAAAAAGTTGGACGATTTATGATATGACCAATCTTCCTTAACGCCTTTTTTCGATTTTCCGTTTCTGAAAAAAGAATATGGCGAATTGACCGGATCATACTGGATTCTATTGGCGGGGTTCGGTAGAAATTTGGACGCCAACCAGTTTTGCGGAGTATTTCTAGAGATTCAGAATTGTTTTTTGTCTTGAATAATTCAGGTCTATCAAGTTCTATAATAACTTCACCAAGAGCATGATCGAAATCAATGTAAGAAATTGAAACGCCATCACCAAGAACTGACTTGACAATTTCTTCAGTTTCTTTTGTATCTGTTCGAATTGAGGGATCAGATCTAAGAACAACACGTCTTCTTAATGACTTTGCCAAATTTGACACGAGATTCGGGTCTTCAATTGAAACACCTATGTTTTTACAATAGATTGCAACTTCAGACCCTTCAAACTCAATGTTGGTTACATTTGCAGCTTTGGGAACTAATCTATTTACTTCTCTTTTGATTTCGTCAAGCGTTTGATAATCTTTCAACAGAAAAACCCCGAAAAAACTTTAGGAGATGCAACAAAAGTGAGGTTGATCTCCAATAATCCATCAGATTTCAATTATTTATTAATTTCTAGATAAAAACGGACGGCTTCGCTAGAATTGGGCATTTTGCTTTCTGACAATAAATTTATACAATTCAAGGACACCTACAGGGAATAAGCCAAAGATTATTGACAAGATGAGATCAAGCGGACCCAAAAAAACAAGATCAAAGTTTATGCCCAAATAATTTACCAAAAAGAACTGAATCGGATAAATATACATCAATCCAAAATGAACCACCAGTGGTAGGAGAACCATGCTCCAGATAAACAGATTTGCGTCCTTGGATCCAGAAATAATGTCTTTGTTCACTCGTCGGATGCTAAGGGTAAGCATTGTTTCTGCAATAAAAATCACTGTCAAAAGCATTGTTCTTGCCTTGGCTTGTTCAAGACTCCTAGGTTGCTTATACCCACCTACATCAGAAAGGACAGGTACATACCCCCAATTGTTGAATGAAGACAAGCCAAAAATCCCCAAAAATTGTTCGTCATGCCCAAAATAGATGAAAAGAACGGAGCCCGCAAGAGCAAGCCCAAATAAAAACAACCCAACAATTAATTTTTTGGACAAGAGTTCACTGTGTTCCCTTGGTTTGAGTTTCATGATATCCCTGTCTTTGTTTCCGAAAATAATAGCCAAAGGCGGGAATGCATGGGCGACTGTAAAAATATATGTCCGCTGAAAATTGTTGAGCAACTGCAGAAAGTCACCATTGACCAAGAGAAATTGGGTAGAAAAGTACATTATTGCTTCGCCAAAATTTACCGCTATATAGAAGAAAATCATCATTCGTATCTTTTCGTAAAGGTTTCTGCCTTCTTCAACACCTGTAACTAAACTCACATAGGAATCATCTGCCAAAATAATATCGGCAGCATCCTTCGTCACTTCTGTCCCCGTTATGCCCATAGCAACACCTGCATCAGCAAGGGTTATTGCCAATGCATCATTTACACCATCTCCTGTCATTGCAACGACCCGTCCCTTGTCTTGATACCGTTGGACAATGATCTTTTTGTCTTGAGGAGATACACGGGCAAAAACAGAGACTTTGAAGAAATCGTCTTCTGAAAGGGATGAAATATCCTTACCTTCAACCACTTTTTCATCTGGATCCAAAATGCCAACTTGACGGGCAATGGTACCTGCTGTTTCAGGGGCATCACCCGTGATCATGACTGGAAAAATCCCTGCCGCATCTAGTTTGGCAACTGCCTCTTCAACACCCTGCCGAGGAGGATCCAAAATGCAAGCAAAACCAAGATAAACCAGTTCAGATTCTGCGAGCTTTCTTTCTTCCGCCTCTGAAAGGTTGGATGGAAATTCCTCATTAAGCACTTTATATGCAAATGAAATCACACGGAACCCCAAGGATGCAAATCGATTGGCACGTTCCATTATTTCCTCAGCTTTCTTTGTTGTTAATTCGTGAACCTCAAGATTTTCGGAATAATATTTGCAAAGCGGTAGAATGAAATCAGTTGCCCCTTTTGTAAAAATGAGATGCCTATTGGATTGTGAATCAAAAAAGAGACCAGACATTCGTTTGACTGAAGAATCAAATGGGTATGTTTTTACCCGTTCAAACCTCAATGACATTTCCTTTGGGTCTATGCCTGACTTCAGAAGAAGACGCAACATTGCCCCGTCTGTTGGATTTCCAATAACATTGTAACCAAGATGGGCTTTTTCTGTCAATTCCTCTTGAACCAATGTAGCATCATTGTTCCTTGATGCATTGGCAAGAATAAGATAAAGCTGTGAATCACGGTCTATATCCTTTAACCCATCCTCTTCAGGATCAACAAGTGTAGAAGAGTAAAGACTTTCCCCATCTTCCATCGGAAATATTGCAAAGACACCATCATCTTTCTTGACGCCATAGTATCGAGAAACATCCCAAAGACGGACAACAGTCATTTTTGAAGTGGTGATTGTGCCTGTCTTATCAGAACAAAGTACAGAAATCCTACCAAGAGTTTCTACGACAGAAAGTTTCTTTACAATTACATTGATTGTAGCCATTTGCAAAACTCCCGTAATCAGGACGACCGTTGTAAGCAATGGAATATTGATAGGCATGACAGCCATGGCATTGACTATACTATCAGTGAGATCCTTTGCAAAGAGAAAGAATGTGAGATTGACATTTGATTTAAGTCTCAAATAGAGCCGAACAAGAATTGCAATAATCAAAAAGAAAACCATAAGTGTGCCCAATCCCTTGCCCAAACGGTTTATTTTCGTCCGTAAGGGAATTTCAACAGTTTGAAGCTCATTCATTGTAGATGCAATTGCACCCAATTCTGTCCTGTTACCAGTAGCAACCACTACTGCCCTAGCAGAACCTGTTTGGACAAATGTGCCCAAATAAACCATATTACGGCGTGCGTCTATTGGTGTTTCAGGGGGAAGAGGGGAAGCCAATCCCTCTGTAGAGAATTTTTGGACAGGATGACTCTCTCCAGTCAGGGATGCCTCATTCACTGAAAAATTGCTTGCGGATATCAATCGTGCATCTGCTGGGATTTTATCCCCAATAGACAACTCTAAGATATCCCCAACAACAAGTGTTTCTGCAAGCACTTCAGTCTTAATCCCATCACGCAAAACTCGTGCCGTGGGAGGGCTTAAGTTTTTCAATGATTCTATTTTTCTTTGGGCACGATATTGCTGGAAGATTGCAAGCAACATATTCAATGCAATGACCACAAGCCAAAAGGTAACTTGTCCTCTCACCTCAGGGACAATGAATGATAGAGTAAGCATGATAGCAGCCATTATGAGGTAAATTGTAATTAATGTGTCAAACAAGGGAGCCAAGTAAACAGTCCAAATTCCAGGTTTTTTAACTTCAATTACGTTTTTCCCCATCTGGGAAAGCCTGTCTTTGACTGTTTCGGATGATAAACCTGTTTTCGGGTCTACATCACAAAGCTTGAATGTTTCTTTAAGATTAAGTGCATGCGGCGATACGATAACAATTTGTCTTGTGTCCACAAGATGTAAATTAAAATATAGCTTTAGTAATTTTCCCAATATTGAGATTTATTATGTTAAATTTGAATTATTTTATTTTCTTTTACGAACAATGGCAACAACTGCAAAGAGTCCTGCAAGAGGTGCAAGAATGTTGATTGGGGAGGTTTTCCCTTCTGCGGGCTCAGAGGTTGCTTCTTCTTCAAAGAGGAAGGAGATCAAAGCATCAACCATAATAGAACCATAATGGAAAGTACCAGCCTTTTCCAAGACATTGCCATACATGTTCTTGTAGTCTGCAAAGTTTACTTCACCAGACACAATAACAGAGCTTGTATTCATTGATTCAACAACAAGCATTGGCAAATTGCCTGTTGCGTTGATGCTTGCATAATAGTCAAAAGCAGTTGCACTAAGATCTTGGTCAATACCTTTTGCCTTGTCAGAACTGGAGATAACAACTTCAACGTTATCAACATTTGCATTGCGCAAGTCTGCTGGAGCACCGTCCTTCATGTAGAAAACGGCGGTAGGACCGTGGAATGGCATCCTGAATGGGGCAACTGTGTCATTGACATATTCCTTGAGTTCTGTGGCAATAGGACCACTGCCCAATGTATTGGCAACAACCCTGTAATCAGCCCCGTCATTGCTTGTGTCATCACTGACAGCACCTGCATCAAGCCTTAAAACAGAGCCGACGGTTTCAAGAACAGGGTTAAGAAGGCTTGCATTAAAGTAGCTGCCATAATCACTATCACCTGCAACCCACAAGAGTTTGTCACCCTTTTCAAACCATGTCTTGATGAAGCTCAGGTCATCAGATGAAGTGAATTGATTCCCTGGCAAGAGCAATACATCAACATCATCAGTCAATTTTGCCTTGAGTTGATCAATGGTCTCAACATCAGTCCCATTGATAACAGTATTGCCTGCATTTGTATAATTGGTGTAGAAACCATTAAAGTCACTGTGAGATGGATCATTGCCACCGTAGATCAAAAATGTCTTGCCAGTGACCAATGATAGCTCGTGACCAACAACAGGAGTATTGAATGCTGAAAATGCCATGATTGCAACCATAAGCATTGCAGCAGTGAATAGTTTTCCTTTCATATTCTATTTTCTCTCCTAGCAGTATTGAACTGCCTGTGTTAAAAAATATAAGTCGGTACTTAAATTAATCGGAGGCGATCGCGTAAACTATATATAAAGGACCAAAATTTTTTGCCATTTGGAAGAAAAAGAGACAAGGGTTTTATTATTGACAAAAAAGACGGACAATTATGCAATGTCCAAATTGTGGAATGGACAACACAAAAAGTGCCAGATTTTGCAGAAATTGCCGTTATGCCTTCCAGAAAAGCAGTGATATGCAATTGCAAACATTTGTAAAGCAACATAGGGGATGGGAAAAAGGCGGGATTTTAAGGGCAGTTACACTTTTTGTTAGATCACCAAGCAAAACAGCCACACTTTTTGAAGATCCAAGGGCACCAAAAGGATATATTCTTTTTGTGATTGGAATGTTTACAGCCGCATTGGCGGTAACGCTGATGAACTCAAAGACCATAATAATAAATAGTTTTGATGGGTCAGTTAAGAGACAATCAAATGTGGTTTTTGATTTTGCAGGAGAAATTGTCAAATGGCTTTTTGGATCAGTTATAATTGCAACCATAATATCCAAAAATCTTCCACAAGACTCGGCATTGCGAAACAGAAACCCAATAATTTTGGCAATTAGTGTGAATGGATTTAGATGTGTAATTGACTTAATCTATTATTTCATAGTCCTCATATGGTTGCCCTTTGAGGCAGATACAATTGTAGAGGTAAAAGAAGAAAGTGGTGCAGACATTTTTTCACTGGCACAGCCGCAATTCACAATTCTGCAGGCTCCATCCATAATTTATCAGGCAGTCACACAAGCGGTATTGATTATGACATTTGTTTATTCATACTATTTACTTTATCAAGTACTGTCAAAAGCCATGAGGTTAGAAGGGATCACATACAAGTTATTGATATTCATTTATGTGGTACCTAACGTTATAAGTAAAATAATTCTGTTTGTAAACTTATTTTAATCGGTCAATCAATTTGAGCAATCCTTCTTTTCCACGGTACCAATGATCGTTATACTTGATTCTGAAATATGAATCGATCTTGATTTCCTTAAGCTTTGCAAGTGCCCCATTGTCTCCAAAGACAGATAAGGCAAATAATGCGACAATTTGAATCTCATCATGCCGAGCATTGTCAAGAATTTCTCGGATGGCTGGTTCAGCACCATGATACTTCCAAATTGCCAACGCTTCAAGCAAATTGCGTTGAGCAAGCGAATATGTTTCAGTCTGTAACGCTTCCAAGAATAAAGGCGCCATTTCAGAGGCACCTTTCATGAAAAGTTCCCGGATTGCCAAAGAACGAATTTTTTCATCTGAGCTTTTGATCAGTTCCTTCAGGAAGGGCAGAGTCACCTCATCATCTAGTGTTACAAGCATTGAAAGGGCATTCAGTCGGACATATGAATCAAAATGAGTCTCAACAGCTCTTTTTAATTCAGGGACTGCATCATTCTTCATAATTTCTGCATAACTGGTGATGGCAGCCTGCCGAACACCACTTTGAGAATCCTCCCAAGCAACTTTCAATAGAATTGGTGCAACTTCAGGAGTCCCGACCTCACCTAACTCAGCAGCGGCCTTCACTCGGTCTGTAGCATCAACCGATGTCTCTAGACGTGCCAAGATTGAATCAAATGACATAACCTTCGGTTGATTTCGCATTAGAAATAGTAATAGATGGAGGCATAGAAAAGAGACTTTCGGAACAGAAATATAAGACAAAATTTCAATAGACACTAGTGACTCGTGCAAAAAAAATAGAAGCAAAAGAAATAGAGGTATCAACGGATCCACCAATCAATGGGCAACTTTTTGAGACAGACGGCAATTGGGGTATCATTCTCACGCATGGAGAAAAATCAGACATAACTGATGAAATCTTTCAGGAACTTGCAAAAGATTTGGTCAAAAAAAACATTACAGTATTATATTTTCGAATGCCTTTCCGAATAAACAAAAAGAGGATACCAGATAGACCCAACATACAGGAAGATGCATTTCTGAAGGTTTGGGAATGGGTGCATCAGCAACAAACATTAAATAACAAGAGATGGGCCATTGGAGGTCATGACATTGGAGCAAAAGCCGCAATACGGGCATCCATGCAAATATCAATGTTTGGGGAAATCCCACCGATAATTGCTTTAAGTTTTCCTTTGTATCCGCCAAATCGACCAGAAAAACTCAGGGTTGATGAACTCAGTGCGATCATGGGACCCATTTTGTTTTGTCAAGGAAATAAGGGGAACCAAGGCACATATGATAGATTAACTAATCAACTTGCAATGATGGCTAATTTTGCAGAAGCAAAACTTATCAAAGATGCAGACCATAATTTCAATGTTCTCGGCAAGCCACCGAAAATTGTGTCCAAATGGCTTGCAAATGACATTAGCTCATTTCTGTCTAAGGTTTGAAACATTCCCAATGTTCAAATAGATAGATTCCTATTTTTTATAGATGTTTGCTAACTTGTGTGCCAATTGCCGTACCAGACCTGGAAAAATAAGATGCAAGGTCTGTGGAAGATCTTATTGTGAATTCTGTGCCAATTTTATGAATGGCATTTGCCAAAATTGTATGAGGCTTTCAAAAGACCCGTTACAATTTAAATAGTACATCACTAGAGTTAATATAATCATAATCCCACAAAAATATCGTGGCTACACTTCTTGCTGTTTTTGCCCATCCAGATGATGAATTGAATTGCGCAGGTACATTGATCAATCATTCAGAAAAAGGAGACAACGTCCATTTGCTTTTTTTGACTAAAGGGGAAAATTCGTCCTTTTTGGATGGAAATCCAGAAGAACGTGCAAACAAAAGAAAGGAACATACCAAGAAAATTGAGGAACTGCTTGGGGTTACTGTGCACTTTTTGGATTTTCCGGATTCCCATGTCGCGGTTACAGTTGAAAATGCCTATGAATTGGCAGAAAAGATAAAGGAAATTAGACCCAACGGAATTATCACATGGAATCTCCCAAACAGACCAGGTGCCGCACATCCCGATCATAGGGCCTGTTCTCGATTGGTTTTTGACTCCATCCATTATGCAAGGTATCGGAATCAAAATTCACCATATGAACCATGGAGAGAACCCGTTTCACTTTATCAATATTATGACCCACAAGTGGATCAAGGATGTCAAGTGTATTATGTTGATGTAACAGACCATGTCAAGCAGATTTATAAATTTATTGAGATTTACCAAGAAGCCTATGGGGATTGGCCAATCAAAAAATTCAAGGAAACATTGATGAGATCATTTGGAAGGGAGGCAAATGTCGAATATGCGGAAGCCTTCAAAATCGTGGTCAATACCGCAAAAGCACCCAAAACATTGCCATTATAAGCGAAATGTAGACGAAAAGGCATAATAAGGGGATAAAACCTAGAAATCAAAGGGATTGCTTAAAAACAATGAAACGATAAATATAATTGTGGAAATGAAAGGAGAAGCTGTAAAAATTTCAGAGATAAAAGGTGAAAACCATGCCACCATTTTTAACAAACTTCTTGGAACCAATGGCATTTTCCTTTCATTTTTTCCTCATTTAGATACACCAGTATCAAGATTCCAATTACAGAACATTCGAGAGACCTATAGCAAAATAAGGGATAAGGGATACGACGTCATAGTTGTGACATTGAAGGAAACACCCGACATCATCAAAAACCAGAAAATGCCATTTACAATAATAAATGACTTGTCAGGAACTTTAGCGGAAACGTTTAATGTACTAAGAAAAGGTCTTTCTGGAATAACTTGCTTAAGAAGAACATTTTTCATCTTGCCAAATTGCAAAGTATTTACAGTCATTAATGATATTGAAGCCATATTGGAAAACGTTGAAAAATATGCAATTGACGAGCAACAGGAAGTTTAAGGGGCAAAATATTCTTCAAAACCAGATTGGAACACCAGATTGTGAGCAGAAACGTAATAATAATGTATAATAAAAATGCAAGGGCAGGGAAAAGCAGGAAAAACGCGGAAATTGCAAAAAAACGCCTATTTGATGCAGGATATGATACACGGTTTGAACAAACAACGTCCATTAATGAAGCGTTGTCAATGATACAAGAGGCCAAACAAGACGGTTACTCTGAACTCTTGGCAATAGGGGGAGACGGTACAATGCACCACTTGGCAAACGCGGCAATTGAAAACAATATGAAACTTGGACTGATCCCTTCAGGAAGTGGCAATGATTTTGCCAATGCCCTTAACATTCCTAAAAATGCAGAAAAAGCAGTTGATTCCTTCATCGAGGGGGCGTATAAAAAAATCAATGCATTGGAAGTGTCAACATCCCAAGAAAAATATTATTCCGTAAATATCACAGATGTGGGATGGGGAGCAAAGGTTGTGAAAACCAGTGAAAAACACCTGAAATGGTTGCCAGGACTTATCAAATACAATTTGCTTGCACTTTGGGAATTCCTTTGGTACAAGCCAAGAAATTTGACATTGGTTATGGATGGAAAAGAGGAAACATTTCATGCCAGAATAGTTGCCGCAGGTTTGGGACAGACATTTGGGTCAGGGATGCGTATTTTGCCCGATGCCCGATTTTGCCATGAAAAGATGCAGATTGCTGTTTTGTATAATGCAAATAGGTTTCAAACATTGAAGGCATTGACTAAGGTTCCCAAAGCAAAACATGTGGGATTGCCCTATATAAAAATCATGGAAAGCAAAGAAGTAACCATAAAGGCAGAACGCCCTACACTTGTTGAATCCGAAGGAGAACTCCATGGAACCACTCCAATAACACTTAGGGTCGTCAAAGACATTCTAGAAGTGGTCGTGCCAAAAGATTATTCCCTTGAAAAACCGACTCTTTATGCACGATGATTATTGCAGATAATTCACACTATACGAGAAAATTAACCTGTGGTAGAAACGGACATGACTGCATCATAAAATTCAGTGACAGCCTCAAAGAAATAATCCGTGAACACTATTTCAGGAATGTGGGTACCATCCACATCGGGTCTCTCAAAGATCCTGTACTTTGAAAACGTATTGAAAGAAGCAGGAGAACCAACGGAGAACAGTTTTGCGTGGGCAAGGGAAGAGACAATGTAACTAAAGTTTGAAATGTTGACAACGGGATCCTTGGAATCCCAAAAGCAATAAACAGGATTTTTCCATCCTGTCAGAACAGATATTATCTCACTGCTGACAGCAGGGGCAATGAGGAAAAGACCATTGACACGATGTTGAAGCTCGTCTGCCAACCTTAAGGCAAGATATCCGCCATATGACCTTCCAAAAATCACAAGTGAACCAATTGCATGTGTAGTCTGGATTTCAAGGAGCAATTCCAAAAGGGCGATGATTTGTTTGTCAGAAGGAATCCTTTGGTTACTATCAGTAAATTCAGACTTGCCATGTCCAAGCAAATCCACATAGATTGGATTAAACATTTCTTGCAGTTTTTCTGTCAGGGGATGCCAAAATTCCGCATTTTGCAAAGTACGATGGGCACCATGGATAAAAAGAGCAGAAGGTTTAGTTTCATCAAAATGATCTAAGGTTTCATAATGGATTTGACCAACTGAAGTTTGATGAAAGTGGGATTGATAAACAACCGGCATTTCGTTTTTGAATTTGAATTCAGCTTATTTAACTTTAAGCCAAAGTCAATGGAAATTTCTACAGTCCCATTTTTCTTCGGGGATCAACACCGAAAATCCTGCTTAAGAGAAATGAGGTGAATATTGCACTTAAGAAATACCAAAAGCCAAATCCAGCGGCACTCAGATTGGGATCCATAACATAGGAACTAAACCAGTTGCCAATAAGCGGAAAGGATCTTGGAATATGAAAAGGAAGAACAGCCACTATGCCACCTCGATCAGGTTCTGCATTTAATGAGGGATCGCCCATTGATTTTCTTAAGATACCAAAGAATATAATGAAAAAGAAAGATATGACAAGTTGAGGAAGAAGCTGCTTCATGGTCATTTGCTGCTGTATTTCAACCATTCCTGCCTCATGGTATTTGACAGTGATCCATAGTTTTGGGTCTTTTTTGCCAATTGCCTCGCTTTTTCTGTCATTGAATTCCTTTTGCATTTGTTGTAATCGTTTAATCTCTTTGCTGTTGATCAGCAAGTTGCTTACGAAACCAGAAAAATAGGTTATGAAAATAGATACAAGGACAAGAAAAATTGAGGAAAGGGGAGGTTTATGAAAATTAAGGGCATGTACTATCTCAAAAAACCAATCGTCATACCAAGCCATAATCAAAGAAAAAGAATGGAATTCATAAGTTATTGGACAGTTACCTATACTGGAGAAAGAAATTTGGGATCAACAAAAATAACAAGCAATATAAGATAAATTGCGGCAATGATAAGCCGAAGAATTGTTGCAACCCCTACAGTTTTGAAGAATTCACCCCAACCAACCTTAATTCCCTTTTCTCTTTGAAGGATTCCCAAACCAAGCACACATGGGGGGGCTCCGATAGGAGTCAGTCCCCCACCCAAGTTGGTTCCTATGATTAGAGCCCAGACCAACGGACCTGCATTCAGGCTCGAGGTGGCAGAAATGTCCGAGATGATGGGGGTCAAGGTAACAGCCAACACCACGTTGTCCAAGACGCCGCTGAAAATAGTTGAAAATATCAATAATACAATACTTGCAATAAGGTCATTTGACCCCAGAAAAATGACCAAAAAACCAGCAAGTAGCTTCAAGACACCTACAAGCTCCAAAACCTTAATCAGGATGAAAAGGGATGCAAAAAAAGTTAGAAGGGTCCAGTCAACCTTGGGAAGAACAGTTTCAAATTTCTTTCCTGAGACATACATCATTAGGAGACCACCACCAACAGAAATGACGGCAATACTAAAGCCAATTGTATCAGAAAGAAGCAGGAAGAACATGGATATAGCAAAAACTGCAGAGGTCATATAGAATTTTGTTTTGTCATCAACTACACTCCATTCATTGAACTCACGGATTTTCTCTATTCGATGCTTTGCATCGCCACCATCATCAATCGGTACTGCAAAATACATGAAGACCATGCTTACAATAAAAAGAATAAGAGATAAAGGACCACCAATGATCATGAAACGCATAAATGAAATCCCAAATGGGATGGCAATGATAAGATTGGTAATGGAAGAAAGCAGGGTTGTCAATCCTCCTGTATTGGTCACCACAATTTCCATTAAAATATATGGCTTGGGATTGTATCCGAGTTCTGTACATGCAACAATTGTAAGGGCACCGACAACAAGGATTGCAGGAATTGTATTGACAACGGATGAAAGTAAAAGGGTTAATGTTCCGAGAGAGAAATAAAGCAATTTCGGGTCTCCCTTGGTTGCCTTAAGAAGTTTAATGGATATGAATTGGAAAAGACCAACTTCCGATGCAACCACAACCATAAGTAGATTTCCCAACAGAATAGCCAAAATGATATAGTCATGCCCCATTTCCTCTGCTAAAAATGTTTCTTGGTCAAATATTGAAAGAAGGCTTCCAACTACCAATGAAGTCAATGCCCCAAGTGCTGCGGCAATATTTTTGTCAAAGCTTTTTTTGATAATGAGGTAGTAAGTGCCTATAAAGATGGTCAGCATGATGAGGATGTTTAGATAATTCAAAGATTCAGTTTCCATGAGAAAACACCCCTAAAAAGTCAGGAACACTGAAATTCCTTCCGTTAACAAAAACTTGCTGATGTCTGCGGTAGTTTCATCATAGCTTCCCTCTTGGGTGAGCTTTGGGGAAAGAAAGACCAATTGGGGGTTGAATTCACGAATAATGACCATCAGATCATTCTCAATGTCTCCAAATTCGATTCTTATGTCTGGTACCTTACCTTGGATTCTAATCCGACGAAATTGATCTTTGAGCTTCAATTCAATTTTCTTACGAAGTTCAGCTTCATTTTCTTCGGCAACTAAAGTTGCCATTTTAAGTGAGTTTAAGGGGATTAGCCCTAGAAAAGTAATCGTAACTTTGTCAGGTGAAAAAATGCTTAGCAAGGCTTGGGAGTTACGCAGAAGTACTGCTTCATCATCTCCACCTAGAATGAGGCAGACGACATTCTCCACTTTTGATAAAGGTGTAGAACCCTCAAAAAATACCCAAGCCCCATCTTCTTTGGACCTCAATATTGACTTTTCAAGCTTGCCTAAAGGAGGGGTTTCATCTCTGTTTCGCAAGAGTGGAGGTTTGCAATAAATCAGTTGAGGTTTCTTTTCTTTTATGAGATTTTGCAATTCTGTTGACAAGTTGTCTTCTCGTTCCCCATAATCATCAAGAAAGAATCCTGCAAGAGCAAGAATGTCTTTTTTCTCCAATTGGGCATTTTCCTTGTTTGCTTGCCGCAAATCACGAATTTTGTAGAGAAGCGATTTAAAGCCATCTTCTAGAAGAATCTGGCTGTTTTCCTGTTTTAATTCCTTGATTTTTTTGGAATGTTCCTGCAATGCATTGATTAAATTTCTCTCCTGTTCCGAAATTTCATCTTCCAATGCAGACAATTCAATTTTCAGCTCATCTCCATCTAGCACAACATCTTTCAACAATGTTGAAGTCAACTCATAGAGATAGACCCTGAGAACCTCTGATTTCAATATTGAGGCAAGATAATCCATTTCACTGAATCTTTGAATATAATCATCTTTCCCATCAGTCACGACCATGCTTAACTTGATCTGGCGTTTATGCTCAACATCAAGGATAGTATCTTTTGCATGTTCCAATGAGTGTTTTAAATTGGAAAATAAGCTCTCTTCACTCATGTTCTATTAAACACAATTACTTCTTAAAATATTTGTACTTTTTTCTAGGTAATGTGGATAATAAATATTTGAATGTGATCTAAAAATCGACAAAGCAAATTATTTAATGAAATATTGTTGGAGATTAGAGTAATCTTAAACTTTCACTTAAATTCATTATACACAGAAAGGAACCTTTATGTTAAATTAAGCCAATCTATATTGAGAGTGGACATAAATAATAAATAAGACAAAGAAATCTTAATAAATCGAGGATTGACAAATAATCCGAATTTTGCACCCAAATCAAGAGAAAGGGGTACTAGATTCAACTGTTATGGAAGACTTCTTTTGTTGTGGTGTACGGGCTAACTATTCAAAAGTCTATATCCATGATAAAACTTTTTTTTATATTATATTAAATCATAGTGAAATTTAATATGATAGCTGTCTCTTATACACATCTCCGAGCCC
>WAKA01000026.1 GCA_015523565.1 Candidatus Heimdallarchaeota archaeon
AATTTTTAATAATTTTATTTTTTTTCAGAAAATCACCATGAATTTAAAAGGGTTAATTTTATTGTCAATTTTGCTGTTTCAACCTCCCTTCTTATTGTTAAGGGGGGGGTGAAGACTTTCAAATGAAAAACGCAGGTTCTACCAATCAACTTAAGCTTGATGGTATTCCAGGAACCTCGGGAAGACTTTCTGACATGAAAAACTGTCAAAGCAAAGAAATGAGATTTGTCAAATGCAACTTAATCCAAAACAATATCCCTGCAAATGGTTATAGGGGAACTGCTGTCATTGTTGATGATGGATTGAGTCTGCTTGCATGGAGAGAACTTGAGGAAAACTTTGTTGACATTGTTAGATATGTCACAACAGACCCTTCTACAGGAGAAATCAAGGAATTTGGATCTGAAGGAAAAGATTGTGAGAAAATTGTTACTGTTTCTAAAGGTCGATTGATACCATGTCCATTATTGCCTTATAGGGGGTACCTTTCTCGTAATGACAATACTCACGGTGCCATGGTGACTAGTGCCTTTGGAACCATTGCGAGGAATGCCAAAATTATATTTGTCGATTTAAGGCTTGGTGATGCCTTGGGTTTTAAGTATAGCACACAATTTTCAAAAATGTTGGAATGGTTGAATAATGCTGTCGTTCCCTACCACATCAAGGTTCTTTCAATGTCTTTTTCTGGACCAAATCCTGGGAATAATACTCAAGTTAAAAATCTCATAACTTCACTATATCTCAATGGCGTTTTCCAAGTTACGTCTATAGGTAATGAGGGAATTTTCGCAGGTAATCGTTTTCCCCAAAATCACAGATATGTCTATGCTGTCGGTTCTGTAGACCACGAAAGCCGAGGGTTTCCATGGGATGGGGATTACTTCTCCAGCTATGGAAAATTCACAGGAGATGTGGCATACTATAAAAACCATGATTGTAGTTCAGTATTAACAACATTCTGTTCAAGTTTCGGGGATTCATCATTTGGGGATAAATCGACAGATTTTGTAATGCCTGGTAATGGTGTCCTTACAGCTCAATTTCATGCAGGTGTTTATGTCGCTAAATATTCAATGGGTACCAGCTTTAGTACTCCTTATTTGGCGGCTGCGGCTTTAATAGCACAGTATGCATATTTCTCAGGACATCAACGCAATTATGGACGTGGCGACTATCTATCACCATCCGAGTTATATGATGTCCTCAAGGTTTCTTCTAGTCGAAGCACTTGGGATCCCTACCTTGGTTGGGGATATATCGACTTGGATTATCTTTATGATTATGCTTGGAGTCTATCGGGTGAATAAAATGAAACTAGTATACCTTTTTCTTATAATATTTCTTCTTGGGAATTCCTTATCCGTAATGTCTATACCTGATGAGCCTGACTACTTGTATATCGCAAAGGACAGGGTCACGCTCAGTGCAGGCGAGGCTTATGGCATGAAAATCCAATTGAATGACACTTATCCTATCGAAAATTATGGCTTTGGAACCAATGTTTACATCGTCAGCTTCGAGGGGAATCTTACCTTGCAACTGGCTCATTACCCATCTGGAACCTATGTGGATATGGGACGGGATGTCAAAAGATACCAAAAAAACGTGACCCTCAATGCCGAGACGTACCCCGCCGCCTACAAACGGGAAAAAAACGTTACAGTTCCCGAAGAAGAGATTATTTTTGTTCCTATTCATGCTTTTGGCTACAATGGTTTGGAGGATCGTGATAACGCATGGAAAACCTTCTTCTTCAACATAACCTCCTCCGGTGTCGGAAATGTGACTCTTTATTTTGATATTATCGGAATTCATGATCCAACCACTGATATAGTCACTAGCCCTCTTCCGACATTCCTAATGCTGGTATCTTTGGTAGTCTTTGCCGTTGGCAGAAGATATCTGACAAAGTACAAGGTGTGTGGTTCCTCTCTTCAATTCAACAGAGGTTAAGTTTTGCATGGTGTTGAAATCAAAATTCAACCACTGTGACATGTTTGCCTTATTGTTTTATCAATCTCATTCTGCTTTCTTGTCAATTCTGTATAATGGGGTTTCTAAATAGTAATAAGCAGTTGTTCTTTGTTAGCAACAAATAGAGGATCTCCTCAATGTGGCTTTGTATTCAATTCCTTATCAAATATTCATTGACTATTATTTGTTTTCTACATAAATTTATTTCTAAAAAATCTTCTTGTTTTACCTCTATTTATTGTCATTCTATCAATATGTTAAAAACTCCTATTA
>WAKA01000027.1 GCA_015523565.1 Candidatus Heimdallarchaeota archaeon
AATTTGCACAATATTCTGTCAAAAATTGACATTAATACCAACTATACTTTCATAAGTTTATATTATGACATGTCAAATTTTGAGTAATGGCACGCAAAAAGCGTTCTTCTAAACAACCAGCGCCAAATTGGCAGATATTTTTGGTTATTGTAGTTTCTGTTTTGATGATTGCAGGTTTAGTATGGTCAAACCAATTTTACACGATTGATAAAGAAAAACCCTCCAATACCACATCATCAAATTCAGGAAAAGGATTGACATTAACCCTTTATTCATCACCAAATTGTTCTTGTTGCCATAATTATGTTGAATATTTGGAGAATAAGGGATATTCCATTAATTTCATTCGTTCGGACAATTATCTTGATTATTTCAAAGATGTTCCTCAAGAGCTGTATAGTTGCCACATTGCATTTGGTGAAGGATATTTCACAGTTGGTCATATTCCGGAAGAAATTCTAGCAAAAATGTTCAGTGAAAAACCACAACTAGATGGGATTTCTCTTCCAGGAATGCCTTCAGGGTCTCCAGGCATGGGAGGCTTCAAGACATCCACATTCACCATATATGGAATTGCCAATGGGCAATCTTCAGTATATGCAACAATTTAATATTGCCTTTTGTGAAATGGCTTGACAGACATTCCATTTTTGTTTTTTTCATTTTGGGTCAAGAAATTTTAAGCGAAGTTTTTTCTAAAAATACCATGGAGAGAGGCAATGGACTTTGATGCATCCACAAGGATTTCAGGAATTATTAATTCCCCCTGTTTGATTGACTTTTTATTCAAATGAATAAGGAATTATTTTCTGAAAATTGTATGGGTTTATGCTTCCTTTTCCAAAAGAGATCTAAAATGATTCTCCATCAGAAATTCCATGGAAGATTTGTTTTAGTTCATCTCTGTCTGGTAACAAAAGCTTAAAGGTCTTTTTTTGTCAAATGTCATACCTCAAGAGATGATTGAAAACTGAAGTTCCAATCAGTTAATCTAGATCCAAAAATGTCGTTGAATGAAGCATCAAGCCATAGAGTTTGTTGAAGTGATGACAACACAATATTTTTTTCAGGACCTTGAAATATTGATTACCTATAGACACTACCCGATCCGCCACATGTCCCACACGTGGTGTATCCTCCATTGCACATGCAAGGAATAAATTCCTCCCTGTAAATTGGTGAGCCATCCCAATCATAATCAATTCTTGTCTCATATCGTCCACCCATTCCATTGCAGGATTGGCATGTGACATTACCAGAACCATAACAATATCCACATTGTGCATAAGAATTGGGAGAGAGATCATGAACTTTTGTTGATTGTGTATTTCGTGATGGGGAAGATGGGGGGGTTTCTTGGGGGAAGAGATGTATTATTCGTTTATTGTATGCTGATGCAAACTCATTGAAAATTTTTAGTGCAGAAGAGGAAAAGTAGGCTTTGTAACGGTTCATTTCCTTTAGAACATCAAGTCTTTGCTTAGAGACATATCCATCAAAAACTAATTCATAAAGCAAATAGGTCATCTGTCTACGATAGATAAGTTTGTCAAAACCTTGTTTGGAATTGGCTTCGAGAATGTTGTGTATAGTCTGAATAAAATCTATCCTTAATCCTTTTGCACCAGTTTTTCCCTGCACCCCCGCCATAAAATCCTCGTATGCTTTAATTGCTTCATCAGTCATGTTATAGTATTTGTATCGTTCAATATCTTTCAGTCCCTGCATTTCAACAGAGTCAATTTTAGCGTCGAGCATTGTAAATACCAGCAGATCCTGCAGATCATATGCATCAAGTTTGGAATCCCTACCCATATTCTTTTTTTTCAGCATTTCCTTTGCTTCTTTTTTGACATCAAACATTAAAAAATGATGATTTGTGGTATATTTAAAGTTATCATTTTAAAAATAACAAAAGAATATTAATTAATAGTCTTCAGACTAATTTTAGGGAAAATTAATTAATTATTTCTTTTTCTTTTTCAAGGTAACTATGGCTGTGATTGGTACAAGTAGAGAGATCGGCAACCCATTGTTTGTACTTGCTGTTGATGAAGGGGCTTTTGTCAATCCAGTTACGGTTCCATTAATGTCAAAGAACTGAATTGTGAAGTTATCTGCCAAGTTGTCTGAGCTCAATTGATTTATATCCAAGTCGAATGTTGAGGAAGCATGGAGGAAAACGTCTCCATCAACATTTGTAAGAACCGATGGGAGACTGAAGTCAGTGAGTTGAGGGAAAATTCCCTTCATTTCAATTGAACTTCCTGAAACATTATAGTTTCCAATGGCAGGGATCTCATTTTGAGTTCCATTTGATGCGAAGGTTGTCAGTATGAAACTAATCTGATTGGATGAGAATTCGAATATAAAACTGACTTCCTTGTAATTGCCAGAATTAAGCATGAATGATAACACAAAATCATAGGAAATTGACTGATTAACCACAATGTTGTCGGCAAAAGTACCATTGACTGTCAATCCCCAATTTGCAGGATCATATCCGAATCCCACCTTGATAAAATCAATGAGGTCTGCACCGTCAAAATCCACTTGATTGCTTGGATTGTTTGCAGGATTGAATTTGTAAACGTCTGAATAATTGTCACTGAAAACTGCTTGGTATTGGGGATTGACTTGTACATCGTCAACAATACCACTTATGTCTGCATTTGCCACATCTTGGATTTCTTCACTTGAAGCGTTTAGATCCAAATCAAAGCTTGCCTCTGAT
Organism: Candidatus Heimdallarchaeota archaeon; assembly: GCA_015523565.1. GTDB lineage: Archaea > Asgardarchaeota > Heimdallarchaeia > Heimdallarchaeales > Kariarchaeaceae > WAKA01. The sequence goes on from WAKA01000027.1 coordinate 2,735, forward strand.
CGGATGTAAAGATACCCTTCTAGAGGAGTCAATGAAAGGCTGGTGAGTTGTGAAAATGTTGCAGAAAGAACCATTGAGGATCCAGACACAGATTTTGTTACGGAAACATCAATGCTTCTTTGAGTTCCATTCTGATAGTTCAATTGCAAGGAAGCACTTTCTTTACCGCCTCTTACATAAAAGCTGAACTGGATACTTTCATATTCCACAAGCAAAGGTTTGTATTCAATTTGCATAAAGTAAAATGTTGATGCGTTCAAAAGTGGATCAGCAACAAATTTAGTGGACATGCTTACTTGCCAACTTCCAATGTCAATGGTATAACTGAATGATACAATGTCAAGAAAATCATATCCATTGACATCGGTAAAATTGTTGGGGTCCGTATATGGGTTAACCATATATGTATCCGAAGAAGGGTCAAGAAATGTACCCTTGAGTGTTGTTGATGACTGTGCATTAGTAAATGAAAGTGAGGAGATACAAATTATGAGTAACAATATAATTTCTTTCCTCATATCACGGTCAAGATATTTCATGGCTTTTATTTCTAACTCAATAAAAAAGAAAAATGGGAAAACACATTTTAGAAATCTGAATTGAATCCAGAAAAGTATTTCAATTGATTGTTTCTCCTCTTTTGAATTGAAGGGTTTTTATTTGCGACTGAAGAGAAAAGTGAGTCATGCAACAGAATATCGAGATACTATTTGGAATATCTGTGTTTTTTATATCGATAGGGGTTTCAAGAATAATGAGGATCATTCCCTTTTTTGGAGAATTTCTGATTATTTTTGCCTTATTGATTTCCCTCGTGCTTGCATTTAGAAATGAGAAAGTGAATGTCACATTTCTTGGTGCCACAATAGGTTTTTTTATGGAGATGTATAGAATACAGCTTGATTATCTGCAAGAGATACTAAAATTTTTTATGTTGGGCATTCTTGTATTAATTTTTGCCATTGTCAAAAAAAGGGGATAATTGTGAGAGTTCAGTTTATTTCTATTGTTTTAATACTGAATTTTTTCATTTCTTATTATGCGGTTGGAAACATTGCATTCAGAGAGACACCAAAAGAATTTGATTGGGCTATAGCTTGGATTAATTCGCCTTATGCAAATGGGATTTATTCAGACAAGGGATATGATCTCGCAGAAAGTTCGGGTGTGACATTGGAGCATCGGCAATATCTTTGGGGAGATATTGAAGTGGATCATAAAAAATACACATGGACTGTTTTAGACCATTGGATTGCGTCATTGAGGTTCCGAAAAATGGATGTTTCAATAAGTGTGGGACCTATCAACACTCTTGATTTTAAGGTGCCAAAGGATTTAGAGGGAAATGCATTGGATGACCCAATAGTAGTGAATAGATATTTTTCATTCTTGAAATTTCTTGTCTCAAGGTATGACATTAAGTATCTTTCATTCAGCAATGAGGCCAATTTTTATTATAGAGACAATATTAATAGCAACCAAAGTGAATACATAAACTTTGTAAAACAGGTTTATGAAATGGTTCGAAATGATAAGGCATTTGATGGCATAAAGATTGTAGGAATTTTTGGATTGACGCTGATTTTTGAGGGGAAAGAGATTGAAGATGATTTTTCTTTGAATTTCACCAAACAGTTAGATGGGTTCTATGACATATTTGGGCTGTCCACATACGATGGAATATTAGGACATCCAAATGCGCAAATGATAGAAAAGAAACTTGATTTGTATCTTTCCCTGACAAATGCAGATTCGTGG
>WAKA01000028.1 GCA_015523565.1 Candidatus Heimdallarchaeota archaeon
GTATAGTAATTTATGAAAAAAATAGCCAGAACCGGAAGAAGCAAAAACACTTCAATCCATCCAAAGGCAAACAGGTCAAATATCTCATAAAAAACCATGATTGCAAAAATGTAAATCAATGAAACATTGAAAATCATTCGATTTCTCTTGATATTTGACGCAAAAGCCTTGTTCCTGAAAATTTTCACTAACTCCCTGTTTTCTGGATGGTCTGACAATGTAAATGAATAGAAGAACATTCCCAAAAAAAGATAATACAAAGACAGGTTAATCACCATTGTCCTGAAAAATACAGGGTTCAACCTTGCAAAGGGAATGCTGTCGAAACTGTACAGGATCGCAAGAACAGTGATCAATATGCCCAACTCCCTAAATAAAAATAAATTGTATTTCTTTGAGGAGATTTTCCGCTCCGCAATATATGTCCAAATGGACATGGGAATGACCTGCGCAATGAAAACTCCCAAGAACGTTATCCAAATGATGTTTGTCCAGCCAAAAAATGGTCCCAGATAAAACGTGGAATGATATTCCCCCTCAAATGAAGGTGAACTATGATATTTTATGGGGTCCTTCCTGTATTCAAACCATTGGGAAACTATGGGCAGAAATGTTGAATATAGAAAGAACAAAGAACATAAAACTTCAACCAATACGATGATTTTTTTTTCCTTTTGTGTGAGATGATATTCCCTTACCACTGTCGTGTCAACTATTGTCCTGTAAACTTGCACCATGCTTTCATATATTATGATCGAATAAAACGCCTGGAAAATCGTAAATATGAAATCAGGCAATCCAAACACAAATCCCTCCAAGGTATAGGGCAGAATCAAATAGGCTATTGGCGTAAATAAAAAGGACATAATCCAAAATAGATACCTGACCTGTGGAAATCTATCCCTGTCCAATAGCATGAAAAAATTCTCAAAAGTGTCAGATATCATCCCTGCGATTAGGTATTTGATTGATGGCTTAAATGTTTTTCTTGTTGATTCTGTTCACAATTCAAAAATAAATCGTAATTATCTTTATTTCAGAAATCAAAAAAATATCTCAATACAAAAAAAAATTAAATGACTGGCGATAGCCCGACGGCGTTTCCACCAGTCCCGAAAACCCATGATCCCCCATTCAAATCCATTTCCTTATCTCAAAGTCAGTGGTAACTGAAAGGAGGCTCATTTCCAAGAAGACGTGTAACATTGCTGGTCTTGTGTGCCATCTGCTTTGGATAGGATACCCTTGAATAGTTGAAGCTTGTCGATGGATGCAGGTACCTGAGAAGATGGATCAACTCTACCGCCCATTTGATGATGTGCTTTTCCCCATCTTCATTCCCAAGGTACACTTTTAACCTCAGGAGTTTTTGATTGCCAAAATTTGTTGGTCTAGATGCAACAAGCCATGCAAAGCCCCTGTCATCCAAAAGATAGGTTCCGACAGGCACTTTCGATAGGAACCTCTCTGGAACATTTTTTGCCTCTTCTATGATTAGGAAACTTGGCTCGTATCCCTCTTTCTTTCCCAAACTTGCCTTTACCCTTTGTATACCCCTGTTGTACTCATCCATCGCCAGTTTGATGCCGTTCTTCAAATCTTCAAGCTGAACTCTGTTTAATGCTCCGTCGTGAAGATAAATGAACTCGTCGGGCCATCTGTTGTGTGATGTAAGTGCTTTAATTACCTGTTCTATCCATTCCTTGACCCTTTCAGGAATGAAATAGCCTTCACGGAATGATGTTTTGTTTGGGGTATGGACAACAATTCCTTTCCTGTCAATGGCAGTGATGGTCGCTGAATAGCTTTTGACAGAACCAGGATCCCTGCTTATGTCCATTGCCAGAATCACTGGCTCTCTTGCCCCATTGAAAATGCGGGGTTCCTGCTCAAGAACCGCCAATGCACCTCCGAAAGGGAGACTACGGGAATACAATGACCTGCACATTACGGTGGCAATTGGATGGTCTACTCTCTTCGCCGCTACAACTGCCCTTGCACTCTGTTCTGCAATCCCCTTTGTCACAATACCATCTTGGTGCAATTTGGATCTGAGGCTTGAATGGGTATTGTTGGCTCTCTCTCCTCCTATCACGATAACTGCTCGGTTTGGCTTCCCTCTGATCTCTTTCATGAGATGGTTCAGTTTTTTATGATCCCTGCCTACCTTGGCGATTTCTCCAACCTTCCATTGCCCAAGTTTTAGGACCGATGCACATTCAACTAATTTGCTGAGCAACGCACTGCCTAACTTGAATGATTCTGGACAAACCAAATCCAATGTCAAATCAATTGGACCTGAAAAGGGACCGTGTTCTTTCAATTCCCTTACCAAATCCATGCCTGACTTTGTCGTGAATTTATGCCCATTCCCTATTCGGATAACTGCACCTTCTTTGTAATGCCCAATTGCAAATCCTCTTTGCTCCAATTGCCTTTCATCAGCCCAATCTTTTTCCAATACCAACTGCTGGTTCTCAATTTCAATTGAATTGTGATTGAACCATTCATTGACCTTTTGCAATAGTTGGTTGCATTCTCCTACAAGATTCCTTTTTCGATTTGTATGCCGCCTATAGTTTATTGTATCCAATCGTATCCTCACTGTGGATAGGGGATAGAGAAATGACTTGCCCGTTTTCCCTTCAAATACCACTTCTGCAAGATCATCTGAGCTTAAAAGTTCTATATTCCATCTTTTCAAAAACCATTTATTCTGATTTTCCCACAATTCCTTAAGAGTCTTATTAGGGTCTGGCAAATACCCCTTCTGTTCCAATGCTTTCGGTTGAATCTTAACCAGGATCGCATCCTTCCATTTCCCAGTACTGCTTTTTACACGGACAGTCCTGTTAATAAAATCTTCAGGTGGCTTTTGTTTAGTCATGCAGTACTCACCCAAAAACGCAATGGTTCTTATTGTCGGGTCAAGCGTCAATGCCAAATATCCCTCCGAAGTCACAAAAGCATTCCATGAAATGGCTTCTGTTGACCTTATTCCTTTTATCAATTTAAATTTCTGTGGATTAAATGCTTTATTTCCTTCAACCTCTGTAAACCCCATTCCCTTGAGAATTCGTCTGGCTATGGCATTGGCAAACTTATCCAAAATTACCCTATTGCCCCTGTCTTTTGCATTGAGTGTAACAATATTGAAATCAGTGTACTCATCTCCATTTAGCGGCGGTGGATTATGTGATCCCAATATGTAGATTTTCCCGTTTCCGATTTCTATGATCATATTGGGATGCTTACTTTCTAAAAATCGTGCTTTTCGCCTTAATTCTCCAAAAATATTCCTTCCATCCTTCAACTCAATCGAAATGATGGTACAATTGACTGAACGGAAAATGGGCTGGCTTGAAAAAACGATGTTTAATTGCATGATTATTTTTTGATATCACTCCCTTATATATTACTTCGGAGAGGTGTGTTAAATTTGAAAAATCATGTTTTGTTTCTGTTGATAGCCAAGAAAAATTCAAAAGGTAAAAAAATGGAAGAAGGCTTTGTTCTCACTAGTTCACACTTCTCAGCCTATCTAGTCATTTCTCTACCTCTCTGCAAAAACATTATTTTCCTGTGGGAACAACCGGGGATCATTGAATTCTCGAAAAATCTGCGGTGATGCAGTGATACCATTCGTCATGGCTCGGTTTCCTTCATTAAACAAGCTCTCGCAGGAATCCGCAAGGCTTTTACTGGATCGTTTTGATTTTTCAGATCCGATTTGGGAGACCAAAGGCAGGGTTGACCTGATTGTCACTTCCGATTCCAAAAAATGCAGGATCGAGATCAAGTTCATCTCCAAGCTGGACGAGAACAGGAACAGGCTTATTGATGCCATTCGGAAAACCAAAAGCAATATTGCCACAAAAAAGCTTGATTTCCTTCTTGTGACAACCCTTGCAAAAAAATTTAGCAAGCAGGAAGATTTTAAAAGGGTTGAAGGGTATTGTGTACTAGGGATACTTGTGTCAAAAGTAGAGATTGAAGAAACCCCGCCTGAAATCTTGGCAAATGAAATCCTGAATAAAGCCCGCGACCGGCTTGAAATATGGGATGAGTTTACCTCGATGTACCAGGAACAGCTCCTGCAGCATTCAAAGGACATCGAAAAACTTAGTGAGCTCAATCAGGACCAGACAAAACATATAAATGCAGTCGAAGGCAAGGTGGACTCCTTGGAAAATAAGGTGGGCTCCTTGGAAAGCAAGGTGGATTCTTTGGAGAACAAGGTTGATTCTTTGGAAAACAAAGTAGAAAACAAGGTGGATTCTTTGGAAACCAAGGTGGATTCTTTGGAGAACAAGGTGGATTCTTTGGAAAACAAAGTAGAAAACAAGGTGGATTCTTTGGAAAACAAAGTGGAAGCCCTTCGCAATGATGTAGATGACAACGTCGAAGACATTCGAAATGATCTTGGAAATCTTCATGACAAAGTTGACAACGTCCTGTCCATCCTTATAGAGTTTGTGAAAAAAAAGAATGGAAATGAATAAATGGCAAATGCCTTTATTGGATATTTCTTTTTGGTTTGACTTTATTATGACCCGTAATTGCATTAAATAAGTATATATCCATTGCTGTAATATTGAATTGAAAAAGTTAATATTTTTATAAATGTTATTTCTTATTAAATTATTCATTTCAGTTTTTTTCTTTTTGTTATTGATTATCCAAGCTTCCATTTTCATAACATGCTATATTTTACCAATTGTTTCAGGAAAGAATAACAAAGTCTTACGAATCAAGTTAAATTGATTATAAAACATTTCCATTTTTTAGTTTGAATAGCAAGAAAACATATTTGAGTTTGAAGATTGACATTTCCAAATAATTAAAATAAAAAATAGAAT
>WAKA01000029.1 GCA_015523565.1 Candidatus Heimdallarchaeota archaeon
AAATTAAAAATAAAAACCTTTTTAGTTTATCATATAAGTTTGTTAAAATTAAAAGATTGGAATTATATCAATACAAAATTAGTTATTGGTCATTTTCTTGCAAGAGATAATAAATAAGGAAGATTGAAATGACTATTTATGGAAAATAGTAGAATTGTTGTGTTCAGGTTTTTTGCAGAGCCTACAGATGTCAATTTTGGCGGGAAGGTGCATGGAGGGGCAGTCATGAAATGGTTGGATCAGACAGCATTTGCCTGTGCCTCATCATGGAGTGGCACATATTGCGTAACTGTATTTGTTGGTGGCATTCATTTTGTACGGCCCATCTACATTGGCAATATCGTACAAATCACAGCAAAATTGATCTATACAGGGACGAGTAGCATGCATATAGCATTGGAGGTTAAATCAAAGTCTCCAAAAGAGCATGAATACGTAGTCAACACCCATTGCACCATGGTTTTTGTAGCGGTTGATGACAAGGGGAACAAGGTAAAGGTTCCAAAATGGACGCCAATGACAGAAGAAGACAAAGAAGCTGAAAAACTTGCAGTTCAGATGAAAGGTTTATTTGCAAAATTTGAGGATAACACAAAAAAGTTGATGACCCCTTAGTTTTTACTTATTTGAGCCAAAGCGTCAGGGATATCATGCAGTGTTTCAACGATGATATCAGGATTTGATTCCATTAATGGTTTTTTTGTATATTTGCCCATTGATCCAAGGATGCCAATTGATTTAGCGCCAATATTTTTGGCGGCTTGGATATCTACAGGAAAGTCACCGATCATGACTGTTTCTTCAGGTTTCACGCCCAATTTTTTACATGCAAGAATCAATGCTTGAGGGTCTGGTTTTGCATTTGTAACATCATCTCTCGTGATGATGACATCAAATACATTGAACTCAGGAAAATCCTCAAGCGCCTTTTGAATTGTTTTCGTGCTGGCACTTGTGACTAGTGCCATTTTTTCATAATTTGTCCGCACGTAGTTTAAGACATTCTGGTAGCCATCTATAGGGGTGATGTTTTGAAACTGTTTCCTTCTTTTTCTTAATTTGGCGAGCAAAAGGAGTCGCTGAAAAAAGTTTAGTCCAGAGATTTTCCCGATATACCAAATTGATTGGAGAACGATATGATTTGATTTTCCTCCTGATTTTTGGATGATGTTTCCAACATTCCTTTTCACTTTTTCTACATTTATGTCACTCTTGATTTCCATGATAGCCCCGAATAATGGTTTCACCCATCTTTCTTCAAGGTCAATCAACGTTCCATCGAAGTCAAGGAGCACTGCCCTGATTTTCACTATGTATGATATGCTGAATCAAAAGAATAAATTTTTCTAACGCACACTTTTCACTTTTTCTTCAAATGATTTCTTGTTTACAACATATCTGACATGCTCTCCTTCACCAACGATAAATCCTTGATAGCGGACATTGACTGACAGAAATATTTTCTTTCCCTCGACTTTTGTAATTTGTGCAGTTGCAGTGATTGTTTCCCCTGGAAGGACTGCCTTCTTATGGTCAACACAGATTCTTATCCCAACAGAGATGTAATCGCTGGGAAGGAAATCTTGGATCAATAGCTTGGCAGTTTCTTCCATGAAAAGGACCATGCTGGGAGTGGCGAGAACATCGATGTCTCCAGAACCCAATGTTCTAGCAGTATGACCTTCTGTGATTTTATATTCTCGTTGGAAATATTTACCCACAGTGTTTTCAAGGTTCACAAAAGAATCGGCTTAAGTTAGTACTTAAGCTTACTCATATTGGATTGAAGATAGGAACTGTTATTTTGCGTTTTTTCCAATGAAGGAATAATTTCCCATGAGAAATCCCACTAAAAACCCGAAAATATGGGCAAAAATATTTGTATTTGCACTGGTTGATGAGAAAATAAGAAAGATAATACCTGCGGCCAGCAGTCGGTTTTTCTCTTCAAGTTTCTTTTTTCTTGCCCAGCCAAGAATTGCCCCCAACATACCAAATATAGCGCCAGAAGCACCAAGTTGGAACGAATTTCCAAGAAGGGGAAGGGAAAGAAGGCTGGAAGCAAGACCAGAAACAAAATAAATGAGGAAAATGTCCTTGTCAGAGAACTTGTGGTCTTCCAGATAAAAGCCATAAATGATAAGGAACAGTGCATTTCCAAAGAGATGAGCTAGGTCGGCATGAAGGAAAAGAGATGTTATTGGTGTCCAAATAAACCCCTTTTGCAATGTTTGGGAGGACAAACCAAAAAGAAGTATTGGGAATTCAGGCATCTGGAAAAGATTCATGGATGGTTCAAGATCATTCAGATATGCCCATAAACCAATAAAATACGCAAATAGATAGAATAAAAAATTTGCAAACAAGAGCTTTCCTGTTGCCCGTTTCAATTCATCAATGGAAAATGCATCGGTCTTAGTTTCTTCCATGGGCACAATTATTACAAATTAACCAATAATATAACTTAATTGTATTGAAACACGACCGATCGTATTAAAAACTGACAAATTCAAGCCATCTTGTGTGGAAAAAGACCCATGACATTGGAGAGATTAACCCAAGCATGGATGGAGAAACAATTACCGTCAACGGCTGGGTTCATGCGTTAAGAGTAAAGGGGAAGATTGCCTTTCTTGTGATCAGGGATTCTACAGGGAAAATCCAGGCAACTGCATTGAAGAAGAATGATGAAAAGCTGTTTGAACATCTGAAGGAATTGACACGAGAAACATGTATTTCCTTGACTGGCAAACTGAAAAAGCATCCTGAAGCACCCCGTGGTATCGAAATTGTCCCTGAAAGGTTGGAGGTTCTCAATTCCGCCGCCACCCCCTTGCCATTCGACCCCTTTGCTGATTTTATCAATACGAATAAAGACACAAGATTTGATTGGAGAATATTGGATTTGAGGAATCCAATTCCCTTGGCTTACCATAAACTAAGGTCAGAGGTTATTTTTGAGGTTTCAAAATATATGCAGGAACAAGGGTTCACATTTTGGACAACGCCCAAAGTTTTGGGAGCAGCTAGTGAAGGGGGTGCAGAGGTATTCAAAGTTGATTGGTTTGGCAAACCAGCTTTTCTTGCAATGTCTCCACAACTTCACAAGCAAGCAATCGCCGCAAATACTGGAACCAAATATTTTGAGATCACTCCATATTTCCGTGCAGAGAAAAGCCGAACTCGCCGTCATCTTGCGGAATTTTCAGGATTTGACGTGGAGGTTCCATTTGCCAGTGATGAGGATGTATGGCCAATAATGGAAGGAATTGTAAAAACTGCGGCAGATGCAATCAACAAGCATCCAGAGTTGCTTGAGGAATTGGGAGTTGAGGTACCCGAAGTAAAATTACCATTCAAAAGGTTAAGCTATGATGAATGCGTAAACCTTCTTCATGAAAATAAAATTGAAATGGAATGGGGAGAGGATTTCAGCACTGAACAAGAGGCCAAGCTTTGGGAAATTGTAGGGGAACCGTTTTTCATATATCATTTTCCCAAAAGTGTTGGAAAGTTCTATGTAAGAGAGGTAGAGGGAGATCCAAAGAAATGCCATGCATTTGACCTCATCTTCAAGCATGAATTAAGTTCAGGAGGTTGGAGGGAACACAGGTATGACCATCTCTTAAAAAATATTAAAGGGAAAGGCTTGAATCCAGACAATTTTAAGTCCTACTTGAACTTTTTCAAATATGGAGCCGCCCCTCATGCAGGATTTGGGATGGGTATAGAAAGATTGCTTGTCACCTTACTTAGTGCTCCAGATGTAAGGGAAGTTGTTGCCTTTCCAAGGACAGTTGATAGATTGCATCCTTGATTTATTGAGTCAGGACTTCACATCCATTTTCCTTGACAATGATTGTATGCTCAAACTGTGACACATTTGCATTTGGATTTCTTTCGACAAGCACAGGATAACCCATAATTATTCCAGCTCTAAGCAATTTTCTCAAATCCTTCATGATTGTCTCCTTGTCATTGTTTTCCTTGTCATAAAGGAAACGGGGTGAGAAGGGGAGTACGCCAACAGTCTTGAAATACTTGGCGAGGATTTTTGCATGTTCCACTTCTTTTTTCTTGGGTTTTCTGACAACCCTGAAAATATTTGTGCGTTTGCCATTGATTACTTCACCAACCCCATCGGTGGCGAATGGCTCTATTGCATACACCTTTCCTTTTTGTAATCTTCCTTTTATTAATTCGAGAAATTTTGATCCATGATTCGGGATGGTTTGACCTGCGTGAAGGACATAACGTTTGATTTGGTGACCAGACAGGTTCCTGATGGGTTCATATCCCGCAGAAGTGATTGTTTTCTCGATGACTGCACCAACTTCCATTACTTTGACACCATCTTTCACAATTGAGAGAGCCGCTTCAAGAGCTTCGTTTGCCACTTTTACAAGTTCGTTGTATTGTGGATTGAAGTTTATTGTTATTGCGGTATCAACAATATATCCATCCACATGAGCACCTAAATCCACCTTGATGGTGTCATTCTTTCCGACAGTTCTAGAATCATTGATTTCAGGGGAATAATGAGCTGCTTCGTTGTTGATGGAAAAGTTCAGTGGAAAAGAGGGTTTTGCACCTTCTTTTCTGATAAATCCCTCTATTTCCTCTGCAATCTGAAATGCATTTTTTCCAGGCCTAATGGTTTTTTCAGCGATTCTTTTAGCTTCAATTGATATCCTTCCAGCTTCCCTATATTTTGAAAGAATTTCTTTTGCCTTACTTTCCATGAATTTTCGACCCTTATTTTGTTACAATAAAGTTAGTTTATCAAGTTTCTTTTCCCTCAACCAAGTTTTTCAATTCTCTTCCTCCTTCGTTTTTAATCCAAATAACCCAACTTGTCATCAAAAAGAAGAGGATTGTAATGGCAAACAGATCATGGGTTTTTTGTTGGTTATAGTTTGCCAGTACACCAATTATTTCAGTATATCCATTTGTAAATTGATCTCCATAATAGATTGGGATAAACATGCTATACTTTCCAGCAAAGTATATGGTTAGTTTCGTTGAATATTCACCATCAACAAGTGTGAAATTAATTTCTGAGATGAATGTAGGTTCATCATTATGGATGAGATATCCTTTAAGTACAGATGGCAACTGAATAGGAGTACCATTTGAAAATGTAGGGGTTGAAAAGGAAATTGTAAAATTCTTGTAGAGTTCGACATTTATTTCTTCCCTTGTTTGTAATTTGATATTGTTAACCTTTATTGGAACCTTTATGATCTGATTTTGGATTAGCCATTCAAAAGTATCAATAGCAACATCCTGTGGGATTTCAGGATCATCAGTGAAAACTGGATTGAAACTGTTTCTTATCATGCCATATCTGAGAACTGGATAAATGAATGGGAGAACGGACGAATAAACAATGACACGTCCTTTACCGACTTCCTGAGCGGCGGCAATGGGTCTACCATTAAATTCACCCAAAGTGACAACATCATCTCCAAGAATATCCAAATACGGGCCAGTAGTAGGAAGGGGAGCTTGTTCAGGAAGCACAGTCTGAAATCTCAATGTTTTTCCAACAACATCATATTGAATGCCATAGTCTGGTTTACCATCATTGTTGCTATCTTTGTTTAACCTGATTCCAATTTGTTGATTGTTTAGATTTAATCTAAAAATTGCATTTAACGAGTCAATGGCAAATGGACCCATAGGACCATATTCTGTTTCATATGATCCACCATGAGCCAATACAAGTAATCCACCTCCCAACTCATCAACAAACTTTCGGATAGCTGTATTTTCATCTGCAGAATAATCAACATCAGGGTCTGCAATGACAAGGATATTGTATTGTTTCAAAAGATTGAGAGTTAAAGACTTATTCTGAAAATCTACAATAAACCCCTTGTCCCGTAGAAGAACATTCAGGAAAATAAATTTTCCAGTAGGGCCATCATTCAAGAAATAATCTCCGAGGGTGTCTGCATCTTTGGAGATATCAAAAAGAATTTTTCCTCGAGGAAAGCGGGAAATGCTAAAAACAGAGATATTTGCATATTTCATGGGTTGTAGGGATTGTCCGTCGAGGAAATAAATTTCAGCTTTTACATATTCAACCTTCTTACTGGTGACCGTAAGATTTATGGGTACGATATTACTCCCCTGTTGAAGTTTTACAAATGTCGGCAAACCAATTTCTATATTACCGAAGTATTTTCTGTATTTAGGAACAATGGTCAAGTTTTCATCTGAGAAAACAGTAATATTGAAATAACGAGTTTCATTGATGATTGATGCGCGATAATAAAGATTAGATTCAAATCTAACTGGATTTCCCTGATCGTCGAACTCCCTTCCATCATGGATTGCAAGGGGAGAAACAGTTACCCTTTCCAATTGAGCATTCTTTGTATTATTATACTTGTTATAGAGTATCTCATAAGCTCTTGTGAAATTGACCACACCTCTCCCTTGCCTTTCAACAGCCATTCCCAAATCATTGGCACCAGCCAGGATTGCATGCTTGATTTCAATTGCAGTGGCATTTGGAAAGGCCTGACGTAGAAGTAAAGCGCCTGCAGACACTATAGGAGTAGCCATAGAGGTTCCACTCCTGACAACGGGCTCAGCTGTTTCTGTATTGACTGAGACAATATTTACACCTGGTGCCAGAACATCTGGCTTGTTTAACCTTGAATAAGGTATGGAAGGACCATTGGCAGAAAAATCCCAAATGGTTTGTGCATCCAACAATGCTCCAACACTGAGAACATTTTCCAATGCAGCAGGCATTCCCACAGTGCTTCCCCCTTCGTCACCATCATTACCTGCCGCAACAACAGCAAGTATATCTTTTTTAGCCACTTTGTTTATGATTTCCGTGAACAAATCAGAAGACCCGTTATAGTTATTGGATCCAAAGCTCATTGAGATAACTGAAACATTTAAGGTTGTAGCAAAGTCAATTCCCATTAACACATCAAGATTATTCCCGATACCATTTGAGTCCAGAACACGAATGGATTTGAAATTAGCCATGGGAGCCATTCCATGACTCTTTGTAAGCTTGAATGAATTATCGAGATAATAATAACCATTTCCGACTGCAATGCCCGCTACATGTGTTCCATGTCCAGATGGATCTTGTGTAGTATTTTCAGCAGGATTTTGCTTAAGGCTTCCAATAACATAAAATTCACCACGGCTTTTACTTAGATTAAACATGTCGTTGAAGCTGATCAAATTACTGATTCCTGAATCTACTATTGCAATTGATTGATTTTGACCATAATATCCCATTTTCCAAAGTGGTTCAATAGAAACCCAATCCTTTACTTTTTCCAAAGTATTGAATGCCACTTCTTTTGACAATGACCTAGCGTTTTGCCAAGGGTCATTGACCTGTCTTTGATAGTAAGTGACTTGAGAGGGGATAACTTTCTTGACAGTACGGAATTGGGATGCATCAACATTTTCATTAACAGTGATGGCTGGAACTAAATTGAATACATATTCGACATCATCCCCCAATAGATCAAGTGCATGATTTCTTTCTTCAAATGAATTGAACCATAGAATTTTCTTGGTTCCTAAAAAACTTTGCAATTCGTGCTTTTTATTCGTTGGATAATTGAGGGTTAAACCCCTTGCATCATTTTTTTGCACTATAGGTACGGGATTACTTGGAGATGCTTGATTTTCCGAAAAATCAAGGAAAGGGGCTACCATTGGACTTGTCATAACAAGAATAAGGCAGAAGGACAAAAGCATAATGGATCGCATTACAATCACATATTGAACAATCTGTATTTTAACTGTTATCCGATTGATTCATGAAAATTGCAAGAAAGCTTTCATATTTCATTTTCTTTTGACAACGAAAAGTCAAAGAAAGTGGAAAACAGTTTTATTTTTTGAAAATCAATGATATCATGATATGTCACAATCGTTTAGCAAGGGTCATTCAGAATTGGTTCAAATTATAGACTATATAAATCAAACAATTCCATTGGTGACAACTGGTTCCAGAAAAGCAGATGTCAAACAAATGGTAATTACTGTATCAGAACAAATGAAATCAGAAGATTTAAACCAAATCTCACCACATTTTCGACCCTTGGGAACAACATTGAAAATATTAGTGGGCTCCGATTCTCCACTTTTAACGTCAGTTACGTTTCAAGGGTTTCTACTTGAAATGGCTGAGACATTGAGTGAAATCTCCGAACTGATAAATTCAGGAGGAATTCCAGATCCGGCAATAATTCAAGACTTAAGAACAAACGGGGAATTCTTGATAAAGCTTGCAGGCAGAATGCTTTATAGGTACAAGATTCAGGTCTACTTTGAACCTGATTATGATGCAAAGGTACTAAGGGCATTCATGCTTGCAAAAGACTTGTCAAAAGTTGTAAGATTTCTGAATGTCACCCCTGATATTTCACAGCAGACAAATCCCAACCTCGACAATGGCATTACATTGGAAGTATTATCTGCATCCAGTCCCCAAGAGTTAAATGATATCGTAATGAATGTTCTTTCTGTCGAATCCTGTCAAATATTCATCGAAAGAAAAGAAAGCAATGTCATTTATCTTGATCCACCATATATTCCAGGGTCTGTAGATGATAAGATGGAAAAATACCTTAACGAATGAATTGTCTTTTGGTGAAATTTAATTATTCTATTTTTGAAGTATCAAATATTCTTTTTTAGAAATGTATTACAGATTTTCCCTATTTAGCTTTTGGATTTTTTTGATATCTTTCTTTTAAGAACAAAAGCAGAAGCGAACAGGGCAAGCACAAAGAACTGAGATATGGGTGATGGGGATGAACTTGCCTCAGATGAAGTTACAGAAGAAGTTTCTGAAGTTGTTTCTGAAGTTGTTTGATTTGTAGGTTGTGATGAAGTAGGTGTACTAGTGACTGGTTTTTCACCGATATAGAAGAGCAATGTCACTTTACCTTCATTACCTGCATCATCTTTTGCGATAAAGGTCAAGTTGTGTGTGACAATTGTAGGATCAACAGCATCCTTTTGCACAATCAATGTTACTTTCGTATCTTCAATAATTCTGGATACCTCTGATACGGGACGTTCAGTTCCATCCAAAATTACCGTAAGATCGGAATAAGTGACCTTATAAGTTGAGTCAACCACTTCAAATTCGAACTTATAGACATACAAATCTTCTCCGAACACAGTTTCATTCTCTGTTAGGGGAGTAATTGTTGGTCCAAGAAGATTCAATGTCATTGTAAATCTAAGATAGTCATCGGCAGTTGTGACTTGAATATTGTGAACCCCATCCTCTGTAGCATTGTATACCAATCTAAACCGACCGTTTCCAAGATCAGTCAATGGAATGTCTTGGGCAGGAATAGAGGTTTGCAACCTTCTTGCAGATACTTGTGTTGATGGACTTCCATTGTCATAGACTGAAAACTCGGCAACAAGTTGATCATCGGTAATATTCATGCTTTCAAGGGAAACACGATTGTTTTCCAAAAACCATTTATATGCATTTTGAGCAAGGATACGATCGTATGGAGAATATCCTTGTGCCCCAGACGTTCCACCATTGTCTGTCCAGAAGTTGTTATCAGAAATTATTACCCTTCCACCACCTATTTGGTCGTAAAGTGCAATTTGGGTCTTGTCCGCGGTTCCTGTTAGATAATACAAAGCCGCATTTTTGCTTTGGGCAACAGAATAATCCAGACTCAAAAAGTTGCCAAATGTAGTAACAGTTTTTGCAGACCCAACAAATGAGGTTACATTGTATATTGGTTTGATACGTTGATTAGGATCTGCTGTACTTGGATCTGTGGAAGTTAAAGCACCAAATTTTCCAATAACCCTGTTAAGTTCAGTGGCATTGGTTCCGACAAGACCAGCATTGGTATCTGTAAACAAACCATTAAAGGTGAAAAGAAGATTACCTCCATTATCAACATAGTTTTCCAATGCGGTTATTTCACTATCCAAGAAATATTCTCCCTCATATGGAATATTAAAATCTGGAATGCCA
The DNA here is from genome assembly GCA_015523565.1 of Candidatus Heimdallarchaeota archaeon. Taxonomy (GTDB): domain Archaea; phylum Asgardarchaeota; class Heimdallarchaeia; order Heimdallarchaeales; family Kariarchaeaceae; genus WAKA01. The sequence continues at coordinate 10,007 of WAKA01000029.1, forward strand.
ATTTCAACTGGGTCAGGAATCCATACAATATCATACCTTGATAAGAGGTCTGAAGTAATTTCCTCGTCAAATTCCTCAACCCAAACACCTTGATCCATTGCCAGATCGATCATTCCGCCAGTATTTGTACCTCCAATTCGATCAGATCCAGAATCGTCCCAATCGGTATGGCGAAGGTCGAAGCCCATGATGGCACGAGCAGGACCTGTAATTTCATAAGTAATTGAAATTTCAATCTTTTGATTATCTAACTGCACAATCAAGAAACCCGAATAAGAACCGACTGATGCACCAGTTGAATTCAGATATAAAGGAATTTCTTGAGAGTATGCATTGTTATCCCATGCAGTCTGATTAAAGAAGAGGATATCTGCCAATGATCCGTTGACAGAAACAGAAACTTCAGCAGGATGGGAGGAGACAACCGTATATCCGTTAATTGGGGTGACAATGTCAGAAAGGTAGTTTGACCTGAATAGTCGATCATGGAGTGGAGTGACGGCAAGAGCCTTTGCAGTTCCATTTTGTGCAATGTTCATAAGATAGGTATATGAATTATAGATATTTACAAAACCCATCCCATAATCATAATTTCCACCGTCAGTTCCCTCTGCACCACGAAGTAAAGCAGCTTTTAGGGTTCCCATGTTCCATGTAATGTTGTTGGCATTAAGTGCGCTTGCCAAAGTAGCCAAAGCGCCTGAGGTGACAGGAGTTGAAAAGCTTGTCCCATCAACATAACCGAACAAATCACCAGGGTAGGTGGCGGTATAGACATTCTGTCCAGGTGCAACCACATCAGGTTTCAGAATCTTTGAGACAGGGGTGGGACCCCTTGAACTGAAACTTGCAATATTTTTGTTATGATCTGTAGCGCCAACAGCAACAACATCAATAAATCCACCAGGGAAACCCACAGTGCCTGGATTTGGACCTTCATTTCCAGCGGCAGCTACAACAAGAATACCTAAGTCTGTAAAAGCCTTGATAAGAGGACCGTTTGAAGGGAATGGTCCACCCAATGACAAGCTCAAAATGTCAATGGTCTGATTATATTCAAGCATTTTATTATATGCATTAAGTAAATCGTTTGGATCAATTCCACCACTGCTTGTGGTTGGTAATGCAACAGAATAAATCGAAGCGTTCACAGCAGAACCGTATGCGTTAGGGTCTACGGAACCATCTGTGACGATCATCCCTGCTACTGAAGTGCCATGATAGTAGAATTCGCCATTCAATGAGACAAAGACCTGTTCCTTAACTTTTCCTTTCAGGGCAGGGTGGTCAAGATAAATACCATTATCGATTATACCAATATTAATTCCAGTTCCATTGTAACCCAAATCATAAAGTTGGGAGACACCCATCATCTGTATATCTTCAAGACCAGTTAAAGATTGTCCAGGATTTGAGATAGGATTTGGTTTTGGAATGGTGAGGGAATAATCACTCAATGGAAAAACAAAACCATTCCCATAAAGTGTTTTTGCCACCTTTATTTGGTTAGAGTCAAGAGGAACAACAACAGCCTTCAAGTTGTCGTAAGATGCCTTTACATCAAATGAAGCCAAAAGGTCTTTATATTCCTCTTTTGATTGAGCAAAAATCACATAATCAGTTTTGACGGATTTAGACTGACTAGTTAACTTTGCATCCCCAACATTCAAAGGAACCTTTGTATTTGAGGATACATTGTTTGCGTTTATTGCCACAAGAGATGTAAACATCACTGTGAGCAAAAAGAGAGTGAACCATCTGTTATGATTCTTCATGATTGAATGAAAAATGAATAGAATATATATTTAACCAAACATCAATAAACAACTTTTCGAGAAATATGTAGTGTAAATAACCATGGGAATGAGCCTTGAATTATTAATCACATATCGGGCATTCGATGAAACATTGGAGGATTGACATACAAAAGGTCTATGAAGTTTATTGAATATGGGAAGTTGTGATACAAGTCAAGTTTGCTCGGATCCACAATGATGAAACAATTGGACTGCCAACATTTGCCCACTCTACAGATGCATGTGCGGATATTAGGTCAGCAGTAGATTTGATCATTCCTCCAAAGGAATGGAGAGCTGTACCAACAGGGCTGAAAGTGGAAATTCCCCATGGCTATGAAATTCAGGTCAGACCAAGGTCTGGTTTGGCACTAAAGTATGGCATTACAGTTCTGAATTCACCTGGGACAATTGATTCAGATTATAGGGGTGAAATAAAAGTCCTATTAATTAATCATTCCGACAAGGCATTTGAAATAAAGAAAGGGGACAGAATTGCACAAATTGCAATAAGAAAAGTTGAAGATGTACAATTTGTTTTAGTGGAGGAATTGAGTGAAACTGAGAGAAATGAGGGAGGATTTGGAAGTTCTGGAATATCATAAGAACTGAGCAAAATAAATTAATGAGATTTGATATTGAATTACTATGGAGAGTTTAACTCTTTCCCGAGAAACAAAATTGGAATTGTTGGAGAAATCCATAAGTGAGTCCTATTCAGATTTCCGTAATTGTATTGAAGGAATATATTATTCAAGGATAGAAAATGAAAAACCTGTTCTTGAGAGATATTTAATTTATTCAGAGGAAATAACCGAGGAAATTGCAAAAAACACAATAAATTTGGTTTCATCAATACTAGTTTTGTATAAGGATAAAACATCAGAAATTGAGAATTTTCAGTATATTGAACTGACAAAGAAGCAGATCATCTTTTTTAAGGGGAACAATGGTGAAATCAAGTCTTTTTCAGTCAAGAAGAAGGAAGGCATAACAAATTTGGTATACTTCATTCAATTGTACATAGACAACATAATCCATTATGCAAAAAACATTAGTACAGAAGGGGAAAAATTAGAAGCAATCTTGGATCACGTAATTTTTTCAAAAATATTAATGGAACATCCAAAAGCAACTGGAGGAATAAAATCACTAAAAGAAAACGAAATAGAGTCATTGTATTCAATCTATATTGAACCATTTAAGTTGAAAAATTTAGTAATTACAAGAATTAGGTCAAATCAATTTCTTTCCCGCAAAAAAATGTTTCAAGAGCTTATAAAAACGTACACAGGAAAAGAAATTGATTATGGGTTCATAGTATTAAGAGAGGATTTTCAATCATTAACTTGTTCAAATTATGTTATTGAAAACCTTGAAGAGCGAATTTTTGAAATCTTATGGAATCAAGAGACCCATTTGCAGAAGTATTTGATGAAAATTGGAAAAGATTCAGATTTGTTCAAATTGGATGACAACCATTGGATTCTAATGTATATGCCAATCAATAATATTCTTCTGTTTTTTATAGATGATAACAAGTCAACATTAGAGAAAATAGACAATAAAAAATCAGAAATTTACAATAGTGTTTCTTTCTTTTTTCCAGAATTTGGCAGTTTTTGAATCAGAAGGACAATCATTGCAATTGAAGCTGAAAGAATTGCAGAGAGAACGAAAGGCAAATTCAAGGAAAGTGAAATCAAAAATCCACCCATAAGTGGTCCCAATATTCTCATCAATGAGGAAATTCCCTGATTAAGTCCCATTCCAGATCCTTGAAGTTCATCATTTAGTTCCAATGAAATCTTGTTCAGCAAAGAGGGGTTAAGGAAAGCAATTGCAATAATAAGTGGGGATAGAAAAATTAAGACAAAGAGAATGGAATTCGCAGATGGGAGTAAAGCAAAAGCAAGGAATGCCAACGAGGCACCTGTGAAAATAAAAAGGTCACTCGGAAATTTTTTGGCCAATGGTCTGTAAACAAGCATTTGGGTCAATGCCAGTCCCAATCCAAAAATAGAGTAAATCATGCCCAGTACCTGTTCATTGCTTTCAGGAAATCTTTTTGGAATGTAAAGTGCGAATGCGGAGATGAAATTGCTGAATGAAAGATTATTAAGGGCAAATAGTGAAATGTAAAGTAAGGATTTTCTGTTTGACAATATAATTTTTAAGGAATCAATTGTTCCAATCTGGTTTGATTGAATTCTCTTGACAACAGGTTCAGGCAAATAAAAAAATGCCCCAAGCATGTTAATAATTGACACGCCCATTGCAAACAATCCAGGGACAAAATACAATGGTTTTCCATTGACATGAATTTGAGCCAATGAGCCACCAATCACAGGTCCAATTGCAAACCCAATACCAAATGCGGCACTTAAGAGTCCATAGCTACGAGCGCGTAGTTTTTCAGTTGAAATATCAGCAATATAGGCATTTGCGGTTGTCAATGTAGAAGCAGTGAAAATCCCAGTAAGGATACGTGACAGGAAAAGAAGATTGAGTGTGGTTGAATAAGCAAAAACAAAAAATCCAAAACTAGTTCCCCCAATACCTATCAATATTGTCGGTCTTCTCCCTTTTTTGTCACTTATTGTTCCCCAAATGGGTGCGGCAACAAATTGAGCAAAGGAGAAAACAGCGATGACAGCGCCATATTGTATTTCAGAAGCACCTAAATTTTCAGCGAAATAGGGTAAAAGAGGAATGACAATGCTAAATCCCATTGTATCGATAAAAATAGACAATACAAGCAACCAGATGGTAATGCTTGAATTTTTTTGTTTCATTGGCAATTCCCATCTATTCCATATTTATTTAAAATGGTTCAATAAATTTCAGGATTTATGCAGAAATCGATAATCGCATTATCAAGTCCACTAAATCTTTTTAAACCTTAAAAGAAATAAATACATGATTACCTATGTCAGAAGAAGAAAAAAAAACACTACCAAAAGATGTAATGGACGAAATTAAGACCAAAGCTGACGAATCAGGAGCTCATGATGTTTCTGAGATTGCCTCAAAGCTTGAGGGAAAAATTCCTACTGAGAAAAAAGAAGAATAATTTTTTTTAATTTTTTAAGTTCTTTCAGTTAATCTTGATTGTATTTTTTTGATTGCATTTACATTGAATCTAATTAAGGATTCCCAAAATTCTGCACCCATATAGGGCATCAATGCCATACCAATCAATAATATCAAAGCAGGGTTTTGAAGCCTTGGTACTGTAAGTATCATTTTGTTTACAACAAATACGATTGAAATTAGTGCAACAATTTTTGCCAAATCTAAAATCCAGTGAACAGGATCCATTGAATAGACAATATTTTTCTCTTCATCCCTAACCCAATTGATTGAAAAGTCAAGGTACAGAAAAGTGCAAACTGCCAATGCTGCAGCTGTCAAGAAAAAAAATTCCTTTGTTGTGTGTGATTTAAAGAAAAGAGGAGTAACTTGCTGTATCAGGAAAAATAAAATGAGCAAGGGGACAGTAAGTACAAAATTTCTAGGTTGAATATCAATTTTTGTAATCGTGGGTAGATTTAGTTTTTCGCTCCAATTCAGCATGACAATTTGTAGACTTAAGGAAGCAAGAAAGTATGAAAGCATGAAAGATGAAAGGGTAATTATTAACACGTTTCCTTTTATTTTGAGACCTATGAATTCAATAACTGGGTCATTTCTGAAAATTGGGAAATTTCCATTCAAAGAGAAGATAAGGATCAATAAATACAGCAACATAATACCAATCTGAAAGTTTTGTATCCTTGATTGAACCTTTTCATCTTCTGATGAGGATTGAAATGTTTGATCCCATTTCAATGCCTGTAAAAACAATATAAATGAGAAAGGAAGCAAACCTACATTATTGAACAATGCAGAAACAGCATCACCATTTGATAATAGACCAAAGAAATACAAGAAAATTGCAATAGTTGAGATGATGGCAAATACGGTAACTAGCACAAGCTCTTTTTCATTCGCTTCATCTTTTATTCCATTATTTTGTATTTCATTGTCAGTCTTGGGGATTGGCTTTGGAAGAGTGTCTTCATTTTTTGGACTCGGCCAAATGACCAAAAAGACAGAAATCGACATCAACAAGAAATTAAAAAGGTTTTTGTCTTGTGGAGTATCTGCAAACAGGGAAACAGACCAGCTAATAACAGCAAATATGAATAATTGAGAAACAATCAAAGTCAGGAACATACTCCAATATTTAAAAGATGGTTCCTTAAGCCTAAATGTTGGATCAAAAAATGTGGACCATCCTTTTTTGAGGGCATGTCCAAACCTGAAATGCAGTGTATTAGGTCGATGTGGAGCCAATGCCAATATCAGGAAAGGCATTAAAAATGGGGTATAATATTTATAGATGCCTCTAGGAATTGTACCATGTGCCAAAAAGAAAAACATAGCCGCAAATCTGAAAATGAGGTATGGTTTTTCCTCAATGAATCTATAAGCAGAAAATGCGGTGTATGAAACAAAAAACAGGGTCAAAACAAATAACAGTTGAGTATTCACAAGTTTCGCCATTTTTGATGCAAATTCATAATCCTCATTTGCCACAATTGATGACACAAGGTTAGGGGCAATGCCTCCGTTTGACAAAAGATATTCCAAAGAGGGAACCGAGGAGGGCGCGCGAGAAGCCAAAAACAGTTTGATTACATAGGAACGTGGAGACACAACAATGTAAGGAAGGGAGAAAAGAAGTGACCAAATGATAAATTCCATTAAAAATGTGAAACCCCTTAGCCAACCATATCGTCTAACCATAAGCATCAAGGCAGGCATTGCAAAGAGAAGTGGAAACTGTTTAGTCAAGAAACCGAGGGAAAGAATCACAAAGCCCATGCTGTCATGGTGTTCCAAATAGAACCAAAGATATAGGACACCAAAAAATGTCATTTGAGGGGTATTCAATCCGTAGATATTTGCATAAAACAGAGATATTGGGACAACGGAATGCATCATTCCCAATAAAAATGCAATTCCATTTCCCGTGTATCTTTTGGCTAGAATGTAGACCAGTACACTTGTCAATGAGTCAAAAATGACATTGGAAACAAGGACAGACTGCCAGGCATCTAGTCCAAAAAATATTTTCCCGATAGAAATCCAGAGAATGTAAAATGGACCATAGACATATCCACCCATTCTTTCAGGGTAGTAAATAGCAGTGGTCTCTCCTTCATAGGGGTTCCACCCATATGCAAAGTTGTCCACATAAGGCAAGTAGTACCATGAGAAGTCAACATAACCTTCTGTTTGGATAACTTGATCTGGTTCCCATCCAAAAAGCCTAGTCAACCAAAAAAACTCAGGATAGCTGTTTTTGAACTCAAAGCCAGAATTGTTGCCAACTGTTTGAATATAGAAGGAAATAATAAAAAACTTCAACCAATATGAGACACCAAAAATTATGAGAGCAAAAACCAAATCAGTAAGCCTGTCTTGTCTTGCCTGCTTTTCAACTTTTGATTGAGCGGGTGTTTCTCGGACAAATTCTACAATTTTAACTATGGATGGCAATCTATTCTTCCAAACACACATGCATTAAAAAATCATTCTCAATGGTCACTTCTTGTTTTCTATCAATGTTTTTTCGCTTTTTTCGCTGTTTTCCTCTTTTGGCTTGTAAAGGAACTTAATGTTATTTTTTTCAATGTAATTGATTGACACTTGATAAATCTCTGCAATTATCCATACAGCCATAAACAAATAGGGTATTTCTATATTGTCCCTGTCTAGTATTCGAATATACCTTTGGAATTTGTTTACCACCTTGTAAGTATGGTCAAGTCGATAGACTATCTTTTGGTTTTCATCTCTTTTTATGATATGAACTGCTGTTCTTTCAATAAGACCAGATTCATAGTTATTGGTATTCATTTCAACATTGACAGTCAGGTTTTTGGTTCCTTTTGATGTTTGAATTTGCTGTATGAACTCAATGTTGAAATTAAAGAAGTCAATTGTTTTTTCAAGATTGAACCTACAGTTTTCCTGTTCACAAATCAAATTCCTGAGAAAATCATTCTCGGTGGTATTAAACGGAAAGGATTCAAGGTCTGTATTATCCCTTACCAACAACGGTACCATGGAGAAGGATGATGGATATCCATTTTCATTTATTTGAAAATAAAAGATGTAATTGGCGGGTTTGACAGGTTGCACAATAGTGGAAATTTCACCGTCACTTCCATCAGCAACTACTTCAATTGTGGCAGACTTATTATTTTTATCGATCTTGAAAGAATCCAAATAAAATGTATTGCTTTCTTCGAATCTAAGAGTGTGTCCCCCAAAAATAGAGTAGCCACTTCGTGTTTCCGTGATAACCCATCCCTTGTCAACATATGGATTAGTGAAAATCAAAAAGGATGGTAATACAAATATCATGAAAAAAAGGGAAACGAAAAACAAAATTTTTGATTTTTTCATTTATGTATTGTTTATCGTATAAAATTTAATGATTTAGTTGCAACCCTATTAACAAAACTAAGAAGTTGTTTCCATTCCTTGCAATTTGAGAAGAGAATAAACCTTGACAAACCTGTGAAGGGCGGTTATTGCAGTAAGGGCCATTAAGACTTCCATAATAACAACTACAGCAATTTCACCCATAAAGTATCCAAAAAATCCAGCCATAAAGAGAAATGTCATGCGTTCTGCACGTTCCATAATTCCAATACCAGCAAGGGAAACACCAAGACCTTCACCTCTTGCACGGAGATAAGATACAGAAAAGGCGGCGGCCAAAAGGGTAATTGCCATCAATTGAGTACCAGAATTTGAAAAGCTTAGAATAAGACCAGTATAGATGGCAGCTTCACCAATCCGATCTGCCACAGAGTCAAGGAAAGCGCCATGGTCTGAAGCCATTCCCCTAATTCTTGCAACACCACCATCAAGGGTGTCCATAATTCCACCTATTAAGATTGCGGCGGCGGCAACACCATAGTCGTGGGTATAAAATGCCCAACCTCCAATAATTGAAAAGGCAAGACCAATCATTGTCAAGAAATTGGGGGTGACGCCTATTTTTGCTAAAAATGCATACACAGGCTTCATCATCTTTGTTATTGGAGCTCTAAACTGATTTAAGACCATGGATAATCTATATCCATATAATACTTTATGCTATTTAATTGTTTTGAAAATTTTTGGGAATGGTCTTCTGAAATCTAAAAATTTGAAAAAACGTTCAACAATTTCAGGGATTTTTTTACGATATTCTACCAACGTGGCATTGCTCTGTATGAACTGATAAGTGTACCCAATTCATCAACGAAAATCGGATCTTGGGTAACAATGCCATATGCATTCTTATTTTTGAGAGGAGTTGCAAAGAGGAATTCTTCTCCGTCTCTGCTGGCAATAATCATATTCAAGGAAGATGCACCGAATCCTTTTGCCTGGAATTTTCGGAATTGAATATTATTGTCAGATGCCTTCATCTTCTCTATTACTTGAGTATCTCCTGCGGTGTGGGCAGTAGGATCTGTGACTATGGTGACAGAGGTTCTACGATATTCTTCCCAAAGTTTTGGATCTATCCAATCAACAGTTGGAGTGACAATTGTCAAATTGCTTCTTGTTCTTGATATCAAAGCATTAAGATCGGCAATCAGTGCCTCTCTTGTTGCGTCTACATAAGTAGCCTCTACAGTTTTTGGCTCAAATGCTTGGGCACCTTCTGAAATTTGTCTTAATAGATTCATTGCCTTGCCTGCGGCATCCAATGTTTCAGAAATAACTGAAGGGATTTTTCCAATTGTATCTGAAATTTCTTTTCTTCCTGCATTCACAGATTGTTCAAGTTCATTTGTCAAGGTTTGTCCAAACTTTGAAACTTGACCTTTGAGAGTTGTCATAGTTTGTTCTATTTGGTTATTGACTTCATCAACATGGGATTTGAATCTGTCATTCATGGATCCAAGATCCTTACTTAAACCATCATCAACAATTTTTTCATAGTTTGCGACGGATTGTCTCAATTGTTGTTCATAAGCAAGAAGATCCTGTGTATTTTTATCAATCAATTGTACTATTTGATCAGACACATCCTTTGATGCCTTTGAGATGTCATTTTTTGCTTGTGAAACTGCATTGAGGATCAGGTTCTCAACCGTTGCCTGCATATTTGATACGGCACCATTGATTTCCGTTTGAAGGTCATTTGTTTGCCCTAAAACGAATTGGGATACAGAATCAACGAAACCTACCAATTCATCGATTTGGGCATTGAGTGTGGAAATGAGATTGTCATAATAGGTTCCATTGAAATTGGCAATTGAATTTTTGTATTCTTGAAGCCTATTTGCCATTGATTCATTCAATTGTGATTTCAGTGCTTCAATACTGTCCATGAATGACTTGAAATCATTCACCAATGCATTAGTGACCTCAATAATCTCTTTTGAGGTGGAAACAGCATCCTTGAAGATGCCTCCAACCTTCTTGGATTCAGCATCTGCAATTTTCTTGGTATCCTTTTCAAAATTCTTGTCAAGCTTTTCTGCTTGTTTCTTAATATCAATTAATGGCTTTCCTACATCATTGTTCATTGATTTGGCAGATGCGTCAATTGCTTTTTCCGCTTTGTCAAATGATTGGGAAAGGTTTGCCAAGGTCTTTTTCAGGTTTTCCTCTTGTGCACTTTTTGCTTGCTCTAAAGTAGAGGAAAGTGAAGTATTAGTCTCCTCCCTGATTTTTTCCAGTCCCTGATTGAATTCCTCAAATTTGTCTGCAATTTCCTTAAGCCGCGTGTCCGTATCTTGTTTGAGATTGGTTGTCTCAGTTTGAACACCTTCCTCAATTTCGCGGATTCGTTCGGAGATAATTTTTTCAAGATTTTCAGAGGTTGAATCAGAATGTTTTTTCAACTGTTCCTTGGTATTTGAGACAACATCAGCAAGGGCAGACCCCATAGTTTCAGAAAATTCATTCATGACAGAAAGTTGCTTTTCCAAGGTTTCCTTATAGTCTGAAAGGAATTGAGTCTTAATGTTGTTTGTATCTTCCAATGCGGTTGCAACGCTTGAATCCACTTGGGAGTGGGCATTAGTGAAATGAGTGTCCGCTGTTTCAACAAATTTGTGGAAGGCTTTATCCAATAGGGAAATCAAATTCTCCTGCGCTGCAAGGACGATGTTTTCTTGGGTGTTTGCATCTATACCTTTTGCAAGGAATTCAGCCTTCCCTATCAAAGACAAGAGAGGTTCACTGAATGTGTTGGCCAGCTCATTTTTCACTTTGTCTTCCATTTCATTTAAAAGTTCATTGCTTGAACTTGTTATTGAATTTAGAAATGTGGTATGGGATTTATGAACTTCTTGACCCAATTCATTCAATATTGAGCTTAACCTTTCGGTATGGTCGTTTACGAGCCCTTCTACTTTTTCGACTTCATCTTGAACAGTTTTGCTCAAGGAAGACAAGACTTCCTCTTGGGTGGTTTCTGTATCTTCAGTTGCATTGCGAAGCATTGTTGCCAGATTTTGGGATAGTTTTTCATAATCTGACATTAACTTCTTATGTTCTTCCAGCTTTTGAATCACAAAATCTTTCTTACCAAACATACCCTTGGTATTTTGTTCCAATGCACTCTTCAAATCCAAGAGCATTTTCTGGGATTTAGCTTGATATACTTCGAATTCTCTTTTGAGATTTGATAGTTGGTCGTGATGGTCATTGAATATTCTTTCAATCTCTTGAGGGAGTTCTTCTCTAATAGTGACAATGTTCAGTTCAAAGTCAGACTTGAACTTATTCAATTCATCCTTATTTTTTGAGGAGATTGAGTTCAGGTCATTGTCAAAGGTTTTTAGTCCTGTTTCAGTTTCTTCCTTGAATTTTTTCAAGCTTTCATTTTTTACATTCCCTATTGTGGAACTGAAGCTGGAGATAAGTTTTTCACGTGATGCGTTTGCATCAATTTGAAGCTTTTCAGCTTCAGATTTGAAAAGATCCATCTGAGCTTTTTGTCGGGAAATAACATCTTCCCTTGCAGACTTCATTTCTTGAAAACCAGAATTGATTGCTGTTTCAAATGTATTCTTGGAATTAGAAAGGTCATTGGAAAGCCTATCCTTCATTTGATTGAGATACTGGGTAATTTTTGTGTGAAATTCGTTTAATTTGTTTTCTGCAACTGTTGCCGCATTTTCAGCTTTTTCTTTTGCATCATTGACAAATTCTTCTCTGTCTTGGGTTGCTTTGTCCTCAATTTCGTTCAAGGAATCTGTTACACCAGAATTTAAGGTGTTCATCGCCTCATTGATTTCACTTTTTGTTTCGTTCAGGAAATTTGTTATGAAATTTTGCAAGGAAGTTAATTCCTTAGTAATGTGTTCAACAGAATTGTTTGAGGCTTCTGTCAATTGATCTCTGAAGTTGTTGTTATTGGTTTGTACCTCATTGAATTTTTCTTTCAATGTGTCTTGTAATTGGGTATTGAGCTTTTCCAAATCCTTGTCAAGCTCATTCTTGTTTCCACGGAGGGATTTTTCGATATTTGAATTTGCAGACTTCAGTTCTGACTTTGTCTGGTTCAATATTTTTGACAGCCCTTCCACAGATGTTTTTTGGGTTTCATCAATAGCCTTAACCAGTTCTGATTTTATGTTTTGAACATTTTTTGCCAATGATGAATGCAAGTTTGCAATGGCTGATTTTGTGATTTCAACAGCTTGTTTTTCTGCATTCTTTGCCTTGTTGTCAATTTCCTTGGTTCCTTCGTTTAAGGATTTCACAGTATTTGAATGGCTTTCCTTGAGGGATTCGTGAAATGAGTCAAAGTCTGTTTGTGTTTTTGTGACATAATCTGATGAAAATGTTTCAATTTCATTTGTTAACTGGTCTGATAATGTTTTTGAGTTATTATGCAATGTTTGCCTCATTGTTTCCAAATTGGATTTGTTAGGTTCAGCCATACCCTCAATTGCTTGATCAACAACAGTGACCCTCGCATTGACAGTCATTCCCAATTCAGTTGCATAATCGATAATTTCTGTTTTCATTTCGTCATTTGTCGTATCAAGCTTGGTTCTATGCGTTTCAATTAGTGTATCTATAGAAGTGACAGTATTGTTTTTAGTTTCTTGCAGTAACGAGCTTTCTTTGTTCAGATCGTCGGCAATATTTTGAATTGGAGGGATAACTGCCTGCTTTATGTTGCTAGCAAGATTTTCAGACAGTTTATTGATTGATTCACGTTCCTGATGTGCAAGCTTCAGGAATTTATCTTTTTCCTCTTGATTGATTTGGTCAAGAGACTGATTGAAACTAGAAATGGAATTGTCCTTTTCATCTATAAATTTGGTCTTGAATTGGAGTATTTGCTTTTCGGAATCTGACCATATCTGATTTACCTTTTCTCCAATTTCTCCAAGCTTATTTGACAACCTAGAACTGACGTCCGCCCCCAAAGCAATTTTTGGTGCTTCAGGGATGTATATTTTTGCATTTTCTCCTTTGACTGCCAATGACTTTACATATCCTTTGCTTTCCAAGTTGTTCAGGGAATTTTTTACATCCTCAATGGAAACGTCATCCAAGTATGCCGCGACTTGTCCTGCTGTTCTGAAACCAAATGCAACAAGAACCTCATAGGCTTTTGCATCCAGTTCAGAAAATCCAAGAGTAATTAGATCATCAGAAAGAGCCATTTTTATACCTCCTTTGTTTCTTTGATGATTTCAGTGACCATATTGTTCACTGATTTTTCGACTTCCTTGAAGTCGCCGTCCACTTCCTTCTTAGTCGATTCAACAGTGCCCTTCACTACTTCCTTGCTTTCTTCCATCATTTTTTTGATGTCATTGGTTCCTGCATTTAAAATGGCATTGTTGGCATCCAATGTTTCCTTGGAAAGAGCCAACGTCATTTCATTGAATTTGTTTAATTCTTGCATTACCAATGTTCTATTTTCTTTTCCAAGTTTTTCAAGTTCCTGTCTCAATGTTGCGAAAGAATCAATGATTTCCTTTCTTGCTTCCGAGATTTGTCCATCCATGAATTCAATTGATCCTTGAACCCTTTTTCGCTGTTCCTCATTCAAGCCAGCCAATTCATTCATAATGCTTTCCTTTATTTTGTTCATTTCGCCCCTTATTTCTCCGATGGCATTTTGCGTTTTTTCTTTGTGTTTTTCAAGGAGAACAGTCATTTGCTTATTATATGCGTCCACAATTTCTGAAACAGTTTTTTCCATTTGTTCTTCAAATGCAAGAATGGTGTTTTGCAATTCTCCGACTTCTTGGGTAAAGTGTGCATCAATTTCATTATGAAGTCGGTGGAGATTGGACTTTAGGTGGCTTAGGGTATCTGTTATTATACTATCCAAGACTTCCTTTGTTTGAACCACACCTTTGTAAACGTCCTCAACTTTTGTTCCAATTTGGTTTTGAAAATCATTTTTCAGGGATTCAAGAGATTCATTCAATGTTTCCCCATTAATTTCAAGAATTTGCTTAAGTTCCGTATTGACAGTGGCATCTCGTTCGGCAACAAGGTCAACAGTTTTATTGATGGTTTCTGTTCCAAGTTCATTGATTCTTTGATCATAGTTTCCAACATATTCCAAATGGGAATTGACACTGTCCTTGATATTTGAGAGGCTAGTGTCAAGTTGTAAGGCAATTTTTTGCTCGGCATCATCCAATGTTTGTTTTCCATATTCTTCCATGTTGGAGATATTCGAGCTCATATCCTCATTCAGACCAGTAGTGGTGTTCTGCAATTCATTTGTGAAGGTTTCCATGCTTTCAGAGACTTTCTTTGATGTCTCCTCCTTCAATTGGTTCACTCTTTTAGCAGCATTAGTTAGCTGATCATCAGTTTTTCTTTCGATATTTTCCAATGAATCAACGATTCTCTTTTTTGCAGTTCCTATTTTTGCGTGGACACTGTCCTTAGTTTTGGTAACTGTCGAATTAATAGACTTTAGTTTTTCAATGTATTTGGAATTACTGTCTTCGCTCATTTGAATCCCTCTATGTAGCTATCTTCTTCTTGAAATACTTTTGATGCTGTGGATATTTAACAAAGGTGGTCACAGCCTGTTCTAATACTTCCTTAGCAGTATTTTTTTCACCAGCCTGCTGGAATGACTCATAGGCGCGGACAAACAATGATCGAACGGCATAATGAAAGATTTCCAAGTTGATATTTCCTATCTCTCTCCTGAATCTTCTGCCTGCTTCCCTATAGTTAGCTTTTGCTCTCCATTGGATATTGGCCTTTTCAAAATAGATTGCAGATTGTTCATAGGCCATAGCTGAAAAATACTCTAATTTTTCGATTGCAAATCCTTTTGCCAATCTTTCATATAAATCACCTAACCTTTCATAGTCCCCAGTCTTAAGCAAACCTTCAGATGCGATGTCAAGAAGTTCCAATGTCAAATCCTTCAATCCATTGGTTAATGCAACTTCAGCGGTTTTAGCCAATTCTGTTGAGAGCCGGAAGATCAGTAAAGGGTCCTTTACTCTTTTGACATTCACCCTGATTATTTCCACGTCCTCCTTATGGGGCAGGAGACCAGATTGTGCGAGTCTTTCAATTCTATTGAGCAAGAGAAGAACTTCGGTTCTTGGATCAATTGGCAAGAAAATGGATGAGACCAATTCCCATATGGACCTAGTGATAAATGCGTAATAATTTCCACTCCTTGTCAACATAAAACCCTGTATCAGTTCATCCAAAGTTTCCTCATCATGGTTTTTCAGAATTTCATTTCTTTCGAAAAGATTTATGTCCCGTTTTGATAGATCCTCAAGGAGTGAAACTTCTTTTTCAGTCAATCCAAATGCTTTTGCGACTGTTTCCGCGTCTAGTTTGGTTTGATCCACACCTTGTGAAGCAAGAAACTGCCTTAATGCAAGATCAAATGGCAACCTTGTTGAAGCACTTAGGACTTTTTCCCTTTCATTCTTAATTAATTTTCCCCGTCTTCGTATCATGAGGTCAGCGTCTTTGAAATCAAAGTTGGAAACCTCAAGATGCAAGACATTGGATGTCTCCTCCATTCGTTTAATGTCAAGATGTTGATTAACAGAATTGTGGGAAGAAGTAATAAAGACAATATTCATCATTCGTTTGTTTGTTTCCAGAAAAATATTTTTCAGGATTTCAAATACAGACAGAAAATTGTAATTCATAGCCCTGTCAAGATCGTCAACAAAAACACCGATGTATTTTCGATCATCCTTGAGCTTTGCATCAGCCCTGTCCAATCGATAGAAAAACGTTTTAAGAAATTCATTCAAGGTTACTGAATCGATAGTTTCTGCACTTATTCGATCGAAAAGGGATTGGGGAACCTCCCCAATAGTCACCCCGCGTTTTCTTTCAATGAAGTTCCTCCATTCAGGCGAAAGATTATTGATTTGTTCTTTGATGTCATTAAAGAAGTTTGGCAGACCATCTTCTGAAATTGGCATCTCTATACTAAACGGAATTACTTCTTGTGATAAGGCAATATCCTTGAGCTTATTGAGTAATGATGTTTTTCCAGATCCAGCAACTCCAGAGATGTGTATCCATCTCATGATTTTTTGATCACTGACCAGTTCCTTAATCCACTGGTAAAATGCATCAATCTGTTCAGATCTTCCAACAAAGTCTATTGGATTTACAGGGTTTATTATTTCTTCCAGAGAAGTCTCCATAGTATGATCTACCTGTCCTTGAATGGTTTCGGTACAACTTATTTTTCACATTCTCCTTTAAATTCTTAATTGTTGGAATTTGCTCTTTTGGATGAATGGACGAACAAACAGAATACAAAGTCAATAAAACGTAAAACATTTTTGATGTTTTTCAGATTGCTATGCTTAAGTTATCCCTTACTCCTGCAAGAGGATAATTGGGGTCTATTGCAAGGATTGCTGTTTCTGCAATTTTCACCAATTCAGGATTGGGATTGCTTTCAAGTACATTGACCATCCATGAAAGATCTTCTGGCTTGCCTTTTTTGCCAAGCGCCCAATATGCGGCTTTTTTCACCTCGATATCGGGATTTTTCAGGGCTTCAAGCAATAGCCAACGGGAGTCAGATGTTCCAACCAACCCAAGACCCAATAATATTCCAATTAATTTACCACGAGAAATATCTTCCTCCTTGCTCATTTCCAAAAGCTTATCCTCGTTTAGAAGTTCTATCTTACTGGCAAGCAAAATCACTCCAGAAACCACTTTTTCATGAGGGTGGTCAAATAGACCCTCATACACTTTTTCAAAATCAGTGGAATCAAATTTCTCAACCCACCGGAATGTTGCGGATCGACCATATTGTCCCAATCCATAAGAAAACTCATTTTCCGCCTTTTCGACAGTTGTTGGCCAGATGGTCAAAAGCAATGGCAGAAAGAATGGGAAAAATGACCAATGAAATGTTATCGTTGAGGCAGAGGTTGTCCAAATATAGATGTTCATGAAAAGGAGGAAAAAGAAGAAGAAATTAAGCCATTTCCTCCAGCTTTTCGAGAAGAAATACCCAAGTTTCATTGATCTGGCCCAATAAAATGAAACCATCATAAAAACAAGAAGAGGTATTAAAACCATAAAGATTACATATTTGATTTGGTCACTGAAAGACAATCGGTCAAGCTGTCTGTAAGCCGCGGTAATAAAAAGAAGGTACAAATAAAGAAATCCAAAAATTGATGCCAACCTAATTCCATTGAAATACCACGGTTCATTTGATTCAAGCATTTCAATGTCTTCTTGAACATCAATTGGATAAAATTCATTCAGATTCTTGACATCCTCAGTGAATTTGCCTGCCATTATGAACATTGTTTCCTGGGTTGGTGAAGGAAGTAACATGTAGACAAATGGGAGTACAAATCTGAGAACAATAATAGATACAATGAAACCAACTACCAATAAAAGTGGATTTACCGAATTACTCATGAACACTGAGAAAACAATGTCAATCACAAAAAATGCAAATATGACAATTATAAGCCCTTTTTTCTGGAACTTGAAATCTCGGATGATTGTTTTTAGAACTGGTATTGTTTCTCGATATCCTAGAAGCACAGAAGGTAGTGCCAATAAAATCAAAGAAACTCTAAGAAACAAGAACAAGGTTTTAACCTGTGAAACGAAATCAGAGCCGAATTGTATAAATTGAATATTGTCCTGAATTATAGAAAGGATGTCAAGAGCCACCCTTTGAAATACAGAATTTGAGGAAAGAAGGTTCATGACAACAGAAAAGAGCGAAGAACCCCAGAAATTCCGTGTTCTCCACCAGATGATACCAGAGACCAATCCCCAAATGAACATCCGTAAGAATACAAAAACATATACATCCCAATCATAGAAAAGTAAGAAGAAGTTGGAAAAAGCAGTTGCTTGAATTATGGCACCAACCAATATTGCAGTTCCCATGCCCAACTTTGAGACACGTGCAAAGTTTGCAATCAAACCCCTCAGGAGATATTCAATACCAATATAAGTACCAATGAAGCTTAGAAAAAGAAGAATCTTTTCACGATCCGCCTTGTCGTCAGGACTTATGATATTGTAAATGTTTGCTTGGTAAAAATCAGGGGACGTGGTAATGGATTGACTTTTGAAAATTACATCCTGCCCTCTTGTTGCAATTATGGTTGTGGAAAGAATGAATTCAAGAAGAAAATAGGTACCAAGAGCCATGATTACATAAAAAAGAGTTGCCTTCACATTTTTTTTGCGGAGAGGTGGAGAGAGACCAATACCCATTTTTTTTAATTCATATTCAGAACTGACAATTATTAAAATTGGAATAAGGATTGACATGGAAAGGTATGTATTGACATAAAATTGAATCTGATCAGTTGGCTCCAAAAATAAATTTCCATATTTACCAGTCAAGGCACCGACCATTTGGTTACCAAAAAGTAACCCAATTGCCAATGACCCAATATATGCAGGAAAATAAACCCCATAAAATAAGTTGAGAAATTTAGGACCAATTGCCTGGTCTATTACATATTGGTTTGATTTAGACATTTCAGGGTTCCTCCTCAATTGTGAGAATTGCATCAACACGTGATCTCTTCAATTTTCTCATGGAGATGAATTTTTGGTATGCTGTTTTCATGACATAAACTGTTGTCAGTATTAAAAATAACCAGAAAGAGCCCCGTAATCTGATATTTTTGATCACATGAATTTCAAGGGAAACGGAATTGTCATCCTCATTGATTTCAGTAACTTCGTTATTCAAATCAATTGTAGCTGACAGTGACATGTTTTTTGTATCGTATTTCAGGAATGTCCGATATGTATAAACAAGTGATGTATTGATTTGCAAAAAGGAAATCTCATCCTCAATAATTGGTTCTCCGTCAAGGTTCACTTGCAGTTTGAAATTTCCAGCAGGCAAAGACCCGTTTGAAATGAATGTGACCTTAATCAATAATGACGAGAATTCTTCTGCTGGTTCTGGAAATATCTCAATGGATGAAACTGCAAGGTTTGTGAACCGATACCATGTTGCAAAAATTCCAGTTACATTCTTATAGAGGGTTTGCTGATTCAACGGAAGTAGCACAAAAGCAGTGCTTGGCGCCATGAAATGACCAATCCTGCCAGGAGAAACTGCGATTCCATAAAGACTGTCATTTGCGACAACAATATTTGGACTATCTTTTCCAGGAAGTGAAACAGATGCAACTTCATCAAATTTCCAAGCTTCCCTATTTGCAAGTACATAACCACTACTTGAGTAATCCGCAACTGTCAAGTTGGTATTGGGTTGCAAAACTGCAAATGATGCAGAAAAGTTGGAGGGGATGGTGAACAATTCACCTGCACGCATTTCAGGGGCTTCAATAAGTTGAACAAATGAAGAACGAATAAGTCCCACATATTGAATTTTTATGTTGATTGAAACGTCGATATCGGCCCTTATGGATGTGAGGGATTTGATTCCAGATGAAAGAGCCAATTGTGTAAATCCAAATATTGACAAGATTTGTGTAGAATTGTTTTCATACTCTATTTTCACTTCAGTTGGAGATTCAGGCAGAATTTCAATTGTGGAAAAATCTAATTGGTCTTTTGATAAATCATACAAGTGATTTGGAATAACATATCTATTTCCGCGCAAGAATTTTGGGACACCCATTGTTGCAACGTACCCTGTTGATTCATTTGGGGAATAAAATGTAACCGTTGTTGGTTCAGAAGTGTTGATATACGTACCTCGAGTGACAGGGTATATTTGTGTGCTAAATGGTCGGAAAATCTGTTCTTTCTTAAATGTATCATTTGGAAATGCAAAATTAACTGTTGTCAATGAATCTTCCGTAAAGACCACCGCATATCCGTCAAACGGAGACTTGTATTCAAATCCTCTCATTCTATCTGGGAGGACTGTATAACCAAATGATTTGTCTGCAAAATCGTCTTGGCTTGATCTATGAACGAAAACTTGTGCAGGAGATGTAAGCCTAATAAGAGATCCATTGGTTAAACCCCGACTAGTGGAGGGGTTAAAAGTTATTGTTGTAGGTTGGTTAAAGACTCTTTGATTAACACCAGATTCATCCATTTGAAAGCTTGTTATCATTAATGAGGGTTGGATAATTGTCACAGTAACTGATGCAAGACCGTCCTTATGCGTTTCATCAAAAATTAAGGGGATATAATAATCAAAAAATAAGAATCCCCCACCACCGCCGCCACTGCCTCCATTTGGATCGCTACCTGGTGGGGCAGGATCACCTTCTGATGATGATGCATTTGGAAAAAATGAAATTGGAGACAATAATATGGTCAAAACAATAATTCCAGCAAAGACAAGGCGTAACTCCAACCATTTCATGTGTAGCAAATGACCATCTTTTCACACCTATTTCAATATAATGATTTTAGGCAATGAAGATTTGGTTAAAATATCATTGTTTTATGCTTTTCACAGACAGGGATACGTTGAGAGATAAATTCTTGTCCAATTGAAAAATTGACAACATTTATTCTTACGGTTTCTTTTCCGCATTTTGCACATTTTAAAGGGGAAGGGCTGAACTCCACGATTTTTTTTGCGTGTTCAATACGTGACCTTGTTGACTTGACAAAGAATTTCCAAGCCTTTACAATTTGTTGTCCTTCTTTTGTATCTTTAGGTCTATTTCCTGTTCTTGAGGTGTATGAATACCAAAAAATCAAGTCAAACAATGCGACAAGCTTGTTGGGGGGTATATAGGGAACTCCATCTATTTGGATAATAATATGATTCTCATCGGCTCGCATTTTGACCAATAGAGGGAATTCATGTGCCTTAAATGGAATATATTTTTTAGAGATGCTTTTCATTGCGGATTTAAGTTGAATGAATAGCTTTACCAACAAATCGGGTTTTTTGAGTGTTTTTGCCTCATGAACGATTTGAAGAGTTGTTTCACCATAGATTCTCAAAATGACCTGTCGATTCAATGAATTGAACTTTCTGACAAAAAGTTTGACAATCGATGTTGGATAGTGGATAATCTGGCTCATGAACCCAATTAAATATTTAAATGGTTGATGCAATTAACTATAGGGAGAGGAAGTTAAAAGTGAATCTTCTAGTGATCTTTTGGGGACAAAATATTCGAACAGAAGAGGTTTTTCTGTTCTTATCAAATCAGAAATGGATTTGGCTGCAATCTTTCCATTTGACAGTTTAAGATCAACCTCAATTGTTATGATTTTTCTTCCGTGCTTGATCACGTTTGAAGTGACTACAACTTTTTCATTTAATGGAACAGGTCTTAGAAAATGAGTCTGCATTGAAACTGAAGCAAAAAAATTGGTTTCTCCTAAACTAAAAATGGTTATTCCCATAAGATCATCCATCATTGCAGTTGCAATACCACCATGAAGAGTTCCCGTCAAGTTAAGCATGTTTTGTCTTACTTGGAATTCATATTGAATGGATCCGTAATTTGCAGAAATTAATCGACCCCCCAGCCAATGGTTGATCAGCGAGTTCTTTTTCGTGATATAATAACCCTCATATTTTTTAAGGATTTCAAGTTGGGAATTTTCCATGAATTGGATAGCAAAGAACCAGTTTTAAATCGATGCACTTAACCTATTTGAGAAAATCCAATGTTTGTATCCATGAAAAGTTTGGAGGCAATTGACTGGAATAACTTGAGTTGGAATGAAGCCCAGCGAATTGTTGTTGAGTTTCTCCATTCCCATGGGTATATGAGCTTTCATGAAAGTCAAAATAAAGAAGGAAGGGCGGATGGGTATGCAATCAGAAAAACGGAAAAGGAAATCATCAAGGTAATTGTTGAAGTCAAACATTACAAAAAAATTACAGACATCACCGTAAAAAGAGCAATTGCACAAGGGCTCAAATATATGGATACCGTCATTTCAAAGGACAACAAAAGCAGGAAAAGGTTAGTTAAGCCAATTAGGTATGTAGTGGTTGTTGTGTTCACAAAAGATTATCCAGTCAAGAACATAAAACCCATAGAAACCAGAGAAAAAGTTGAGGTCATTTACTGTTCTGGAAAATCTCTAGAGAAAAAATTGAAGGAATACAAGTTGATTGACAACCAAAAACGATTAGACGAATTCTTTTAAGGTTGTGCCTTTATAATGGGGAAGAATTTCTCACTAGACAAAGATGCACTCCCAATAAGTCCACCTTGGATTTCTTCTCGTGCCAATAGTTCTTTTGCATTGGTTGAATTCATTGATCCTCCATAAATGATTGGGACATTATTTGCATCTTCTCCAAATTTATTCAAGAGCCATTGTCTTATTGATTTATGCATAGCCTCTGCATCTTCAGGAGATGCAGGCGTGATTTTTCCAACTGGATTCAAGAGAGTATTATTAATTGCCCAAACAGGCTCATATGCAATAACAAGACCAGAAATATCAGTGATTCCCTTCAATCCCTCGCTTAGTTGGTCGTAGATCACACCGATTGATTTTCCTTTCCTTCTCTCTTCTGCTGTCTCTCCCACACAGAATACAGGAGTCAAGCCATGTGACAATACAAGCTTCAATTTTTCATTGATTATGCTGTCTTTTTCACCAATAATGATTCGACGTTCGCTATGACCAATGATAACATATTCCACACCCAATTCTTTGAGTGTAAGAATTGATGTTTCGCCAGTCATTGCTCCCTTTTCAATACTGCCAACGTTCTGCGCAGCCAAAGAAATTGGAGAGTTCTTCAACATCTTGGAAGCTAAGGGCAACATCGGCAGGGAAGGAGCAATAAAGACTTTCGTGTTCTTTTTAAAGGTAGGGCAATTCTCCACCATTGAGTTTATTATTTTTTCAGTTTCCTTCATTGAAGTGATTTGCATTTTCCAATTTCCGCCAAAAATATAGTCTCTCATTGTTTGTCAAATGAGGTAAAAAATATAGTAATAAATTTGTTTGTGATTGTTTTCGTCAAACAGTTCAAATAATTTTGATCTAACGAATTTATCTTCGGAATGGTTCAGAAGAGGCACCAATCCCTATTTTTCTTTCCTTGAACCATTTGTAGAGTTGCACTGTCTCATTATAATGAATGTCAATTGACTGGATGAAATTTGCGATAGCCAATGCCAGTGCGGCAAAATTTGTCTTTTCTTTCTCTTCAACTGACCAATTTTTTGTAAGGCTCTCGTCCTCTTCAATTGTTGAAATGGGAATGAATTGTTCAGACATTGTTGTCTTTAATTCTCCAGACAATTCAAAAAGACTGTCGTCAATTCTTTCCACAGTGGGGGATATGTCTCCTGAAGGATACAGCAGGAATTCTTCCGCCTTATGAAATTGATCTGTTATGAAATTGATTTCCGTGACAATGGATAATTCCACCTCATAAACGAGATACAGTACACCCTTTGTGTCATAATCAATATCTTGCCTCACAAAAACCTCAAAGCGGACGGGAAGTAAAGAATTAACCAGATAGAAACCGATGGTGGCTTCCCTGTCACTAATTGAAATATCATCGATTTGATAACCAGAGACCCAATCCTTTTCCTTTAAAATCCTAAGGAAATAATTCATGAATGAAAGGGCATATTCCTTGGGGCTGGACAATTCAAACCCCAAATCTCCAAAAATATCTTCTACAAGCCGATTGATATCTATTTTCAAGTGATTCCTATGTGGTATTCAACACTTAAATATAGATCGATTCAGCTAAGGCGCCAGATCAGTGAGGGATGCTTTTCTTTTTCAGAAAGTTATTAATCAATCATTCAACAAAGCAATCAATGGAAAAATTTCCAATATTCAATATTAATGGGAATGCAAGAGAAAAAGGGTTGCAACAGGGAAAACTGTTGAAAGAAAGAATCGAGAGAACCATTGACTTTTACAGGAAAGTATTCAGGGTAGACGAAAATCAGATCTTGGAAGAAGTGAGACCGTTCATCAAATCTATCAGAGAATTTGACAGGGAGATAGCCAATGAGATAGAGGGAATAGCAGGAGGGTCTGGAATTGATGAAAAATGGATCTATGCATTGAATTGCCGTACAGAACTGCTAGGCAATTTCACTAATGAATGTACCGCTATATATTTTCCAAAATCAGGGATTCTCGGACAGAATTGGGATTGGGCAAAAGAATTGGAAAACTTGGCGGTTTTCCTCAAGATAAAAGAGAATGATGGTACACAAATCCTGATGATGACTGAACCAGGAATTATTGGCAAAATTGGATTCAATTCACATGGACTTGGAGTCACATTGAACTTGCTCAAAATTGACCAAAAGTTATCTGGCGTTCCCATACATGTCATCCTTAGGTCAATTCTCAAGTCCAGAACCATAGAGGAAGCACTTGCAAAAATAGAAATGTCAAAACAAGGAAAATCAAGCAATATCGTCATTGGCACTGGAGAAGGGAGGTTCGTCGACATTGAGTTTGCAGGCAACAGAACATTTACTTTTGATAAGACGGAAAATATCTGGATTCATACAAACCATTTTTTGGGGGAACCGATAAATACAGACCCTATTGAGTTTGCCAGCTCATTTTCCAGGTATCGCAGATCAAATGAATTGATTAAGACAAATGAAGGAAGAACAGTTGAAGACATGAAAGAAATACTGCTTGACAGGGAAAACAATGCCTTCCCGATTTGCAGGAAATATGTTCAAGACGATTACATAGACAATGTAGGGACAGTGACAACATTGATAATGGATTTGAGGAAAAGAAAACTCCATTTTACAAGAGGCTCTCCTTTGGAAAATCCGTTTGAGCAAATCACGATCTAAAATTTTTTGGAAAATTAAAGTTCACTTTTTAAGGGGTACATTCTGCCATTTGTTTTTGCAAATCCATCTAAAAATTTCAAAAAAGATATATAAATTGATCAAAGGTTTTATCATGACATTG
>WAKA01000030.1 GCA_015523565.1 Candidatus Heimdallarchaeota archaeon
ATTTCAATGAATTTAATTGAATTTATGGAAGAAATGAAAGTCAAAGAAAATTCAGAAAAGAGTGCTGAGTATGAAAAAAATGATTATTCAATTGAGAATTCTGGAAAATCAGAAACTGAAATAAAAGCCCAAGAACAAAAACAAGCAATAGTGAAATTTTTAGTGGTTCTTTTTGTTATTTTTGTTCTTTATTATTCTTCAGGGATAAACCAAGGCTTTTAGATCGAAGCATGGGGATTAAAATAAGAACCAATATTAAAGGAAAAGGGTCAAGGTTAACAAAACCTTCAGTTAACAAAACCTCAGGGGCAATGAGTTCGTTAAGTTTTGACAGCATTTGCAAAACAAGTATTGCTTTCCATGTGTCCTCCATGTTTGGATTCCCGCCTACCTCTGAAAAGCCACTACGTGGACTTTGTAAATTGATGATGAAGTTTACAATCGCCTCCTTATGTTCCAAAAAGGGAATTTGATCCATTGCGTTCAATGCCGAAATTGCAAAATACGTGGCATTAAGGGTGGGAGAACCATGATCCTCCCATGAAAATGCGCCATTTGAAGTTTGAAAGGCGCGAATATACTTGCTTGCAAGTGATATGTCGCGTGGAGCCTTGCCTAAATAAGAAAGAAGGATATTGGCAAAAACTGCTGTTTTTAAATTAACATAAGAGCCATTGTCGAATTGCAGGTCTCTCAGATACGAAGTCAAGAATTCAAAAGGAACCGTAGGAATGATTCCACTGGCTATTGACATCTCAATATATTGAATCCATTTCCAAATGAGAGACAAGGAAGGACGAATTGGCTGAACAGATGTAATATTTTGCACATTGGCAGTCTCATAGAACATCATACGGGCAGTTGTGTTAATGTAAGAGAAAACGTTCCATTCCTTTATCTTTGAGGAGTTCAAGTCAAGTTTCAACAGTCCCTTTATTCCATAGTAGGTATCGTCCCAAGTGGAGTTAAGGTCAGGATATGAACCAAATCCCCCATCCTCGTTTTGGGATTTTTGGTAGAATAAAAGAATATCTAAAGTATTATTGACATCAAATTGGAGAATATCAGCAATTTCAAGAGCAAGCGTGGTATGTTTAATCGTAATTTTGTCTGATGGGGTGTTGCTATACCCTTGAACATCAACTCTTGCTTTTTCCAAGAATTTTTCAATGCTTTCTTCTTTTGTAACCCCTTCAATTGGAAGAACAAAGCTGAAAATCAACATGGCAAGAAGAACAGTGGACAACAAAGTCCTTTTTTTCATCAATAACTCTTGTGACTGTGATTTCTTAAATGTATGGAAAATAGTGAATGTGGGGAGAAAAGATATGAAAGAAAGATCACCAATATTTTCAAGCAATTGTCCGAAACTATCGACATATTTTTGTGTTTTTGTAAATTCACAGAGCAGTTTGTGAACATGTTCAATGCACAAGAGCAAGCTTTTATTGTTTGCAATGAGATGTGAACTCAACCGAACGGTGATCAATCATGAGTAAAGTTGCAGTGATTGG
Organism: Candidatus Heimdallarchaeota archaeon; assembly: GCA_015523565.1. Taxonomy (GTDB): domain Archaea; phylum Asgardarchaeota; class Heimdallarchaeia; order Heimdallarchaeales; family Kariarchaeaceae; genus WAKA01. The sequence goes on from WAKA01000030.1 coordinate 1,515, forward strand.
CGCAGGCAAAGTTGGCGAAATAGTCGCTTTTGGACTTGCGTTAAAAGAAGTGGCAAATGAAATAGTCCTTAATGACATCATTGAAGGTGTTGCAAAAGGGAAAGGGCTAGACATGTATGAGGCAACCCCAGTTTTGGGAGTGGACACCAGACTCGAAGGTTCAACAGATCCAGCGATCATCGAAGGAGCTGACATTGTTGTCGTACCTGCTGGATCCCCAAGGAAGCCAGGAATGGATCGAATGGATCTTTTAAAGGTGAACATCAAGATCTGCAGATCAGTGACAGAAAATATCAAAAAATACGCTCCTGATTCAATGATCCTCTATATTGCAAATCCTGTTGATGTTCTAACTTATTCTGCTTGGAAAATTAGTGGATTCTCAAATAACAGAGTTTTTGGAATGGCGGGAGTACTAGATACTGCTCGTTTCAGGACATTCATCTCCATGGAAGCAAATGTGTCAGTGAAGGATGTTACTGCGATGGTTCTTGGCGGACATGGTGATTCGATGGTACCGCTTGTCAGCAAGGCAACAGTAGGTGGGGTGCCAGTCCAGCACTTTTTGACTGACGAACAGCTTGACAAGATTGTTGAGAGAACCAGAAAAGGCGGTGGAGAAATTGTCAATATTTTGGGATATTCTGGTTATTATGCACCAGGAATCGCTGCGGCAGAAATGGTTGAGGCAGTATTAAGGGATCAAAAACGGGTATTGCCAGCAGTTGCTTATCTTGATGGACAATATGGTTTCAACGATATATATGCAGGAGTGCCAGTAGTTTTGGGCAAGAACGGAGTAGAAAAAGTTCTTGAAATAGATTTGGATGAAAAAGAAGCTAATGCACTCAAAGAATCATTCACACATGTTAAAAAAGGAATTGAAGAAGCAAAACAATTCCTATAGTTGGTAATTCTTTAACTTTTCAAGAACTGTAGAATCTTGTTTGAATGTTTTCTTGATCAATACTTGATTTGAAAGTAGACGATAATCTTTTTCTGAAATTAACCCATTCTTGTAACAGTAATGAAGATGCGTAAGTGCCTTTTGTAAATCTGGCATGGCTTGTGCAATTAAATCAATTTTATCTTCCAAAGTCCCATTTATTTGGAGAATATTGATTAGGACTTCATTCCAAATCTCAAAATCAGAGAGTTGATTTGCAATTCGTTCCCTATAAGTGTGTATTTCGGAAGACAATGCAAGTCATGTATAAAATTTTGAGTACTTAAATTATTCTGAAGAAAAATAATTAAGGTCAACCTATACAGTTGGAGCCGCAAATTTTTAAATGACCTACATAGAAAATTTGTTTAATTTGAGGATTACACCATTTCAAATTTAAATATTTTAGTATTATACAAATATCACCACTATTGGTGAGAAAATTGTTAATTTTTGGAAAATATGGATTGATTTCGATTTTCGGAAAATCATGCATTCGTTCAACGTCTGTTTTTTGTACAAAATACATTGAGTCATCGAAACTTAATGTCTTCAGATGGTTTGAAAAGTTGATTTCTCCACTATCACATGATTGAGGGGATAGATCAAAAAGAGAAGGGTCAGACCTTGGGTATAAATATTCGGATAAAAAGTGCAGTAATGGCCATTAGTATCAAATTTAGCCAGAGTATTTGGTAAAAGTCAAGAGGAGGCAAGGGAACATTCATTCCAAATAACCCTGCAATGATTGTGGGAATGACCAATAGAGAACCAATAATTGTTAAACGATCCATTGCCTCTGCCCTCTTCTGACTTAGAATGGAAAGATGAAGGTTTACAATATTGTTCATGTTGTCTCTCTGGAATTCAATAAGATCCAAAAGAAATAGGAAACGGTCTTCAGTATGTTCCAATGAGGGAGTTCTAAGTTCGACATCTTTCTGCAAATCCCTCATCACCTCTATATCTGCTCTTGTAGATCTTGTTGCCTCGTATACACGTCCTTTCAGATCAGTGATTTTTGCAAGCCAGTTTTTGCTAATTTCCCATCGCAATTGTCGTTTTTCCATATTTTCCAAGTCATCCTCCAATCTTTCAATCACATCGATGGAATTTTCCACCAATTCATCCAAGATTATTCCCAAAATCTTTTCTCGATTCATCTCTTCATTCCTGAGTTTTATTTTGCTCATTATGTCTGCCACATAGGGGTTTTCAAAATTGGAGATTGTAATAATCGTCCTATCAACAATCAAAATTGATATCTGAAATTCAAAATCATCTTGTTCAAAAATAAGGTTGGTCACAAATTTGAGAATGATAACACGATAATATTGTCCATCCCCCTCCATAGAAGGGTAAATCTGATATCTAGGTCGTTGCTCTTCCAGCAGATCTTCAGTAAATCTTCGTGTTCTCACAACAAAAGGTGGAAGTTTTTTCATTATGTTTTCGTCTTTTGTATATGCAATCCATTGAAGCTGGGAATAATCGGTTTTTTCAGGAGCGGGCGCGAAATTTGAGATTTCATAAGGATAACCGTTTTTAAACCGTAATAATCGTCCCATTAATAGAATTAAAAAATGCCATTTTAGAACCTTTTAGTTATTTGGCAATTAAGTTTTACTTGCTTTATCTTTCCATTGGGCATTCTTCCATAGTATTGCAATTATCAGGAGGAAAAAGAGAGGGAAGAATAAGAAAATGACATAGCTAATCCAATAAATAGCTGTTCTTTTGTCAGAAATGTTTATGAATAGATAAATCAATCCGAAAAGTGAAAACAAATTAACAAATAATAGGACTTTTAAACGAAGACCTTGCATGAAAAAGCCAATTTTTGAGGTTGTAGTCATCATTTTTTTGTTAATATGGGGATTATTAAAAGAATTTTAAATTTTCGAGTAACCTACTAGCGCCATAAGGATGCCCATGGCAAAGAAAATAATTGAGATAATGGTTTCTGTAGTGTTTGCAGATAGCTTTCCAGAAAATTTACTGCCAATTTGACCGCCAATTATGACGCCAGGAACTGTAAACATGACTAAAGACCAAGGAATGGATTCAATCCCCACAAGAACAAGATCTGTAAAAGTTGAAGATAGCACAACCACAACAACAACTAGCACAGATGTCCCAGAAGCTACACTAAGGGGAACCTTGAAACGTCCGCGGAGATTACTTATTACTGATTCGCCAATACCCACAGATATCATACCAGTCAACATACTACCAGCCATGACACCTAGAGCCCCTACGGTATCATGATTCATGCAAACATGATGGGTTTTCCCTTCTTTATCAGCAATTATTTTTGAAATTGAGTATTTATGAAACAAACACACATATTCAGAATTATGGGTAGCAGGGGTTTTGGAATGCCAAATGAAAGCAGAAAGGAAAAACATTGTGAAGGAAAAACCGAAAATTAGGATGACAGATGGGAGTAATCGTTTAATAAGCGTCCCAATTATGCTTAATGGAATGCCAAATTTTAGAAAAAAACGGGCGGTCTCATAGTCAATTGTTTGCTTTTTAAGATACCCGTACAATCCAGAGCTGAAACCTGCAAGTTCCGTTATCAGCGCAGCACCAAATGCATCTGCCGGAGAAAGAATTGTAACATGCAATAACGGGAACAAGAGAATGAATGTAGGAGCAAAAAATACAGCACCACCGATACCAAATGCCATGGCAATTGTGGCAATTATAATAGAAATTGGAAACATGAACCAATATTCAAGCATATTTTATCTATCACCTGATCTTTTAAAACATGAAAGTTTGAAATTAGTGACTGAAAAAGAATAATATCAACAAAATTTTAGCCACTAAGTCTATATATTTTGAGATTGACAATGAGATATGGAAAAGCATCTTCTCGCAAAGAAGTTAAGGGTATTGATTGAGAAAGTGAATAAGATTGCTTTGAGAGATGGGATAATTACGGATGACGAAGAGGCTTTAATAAAAGTTACAGAACAAAGAGTAAATGAGATTTTGGATTTACTTAAAAAATCAAATACAACAATTGACGAACGAACAAGAAAAATGATTGACAATATCATCAAAAAAATGGAAGATGAAACAATTTCTGTCGCTGAGTTTGATGATTTGATCTCGGAGGACGAGGTGGCAATTTTGGGATTGCTCTTTAAACAGATTGACAATCTTTAATTGTCAAGAAATTCCTTGGAAACCTGTTTTCCAATCATTTTTATCCTGTCTATGAAATCATCGAAATCGCGGAACCTGGATCTGTGATTTGTTATGGATACCCTAATGGAAAACTTTCCATTGAGCTTGGTAGAAGATGGAACTGCAAAACCGCTTTCTTGAATTCTTAGGAGAATTTCCTCGTTTATTTCGTTCAATTTTTCATCCGAGATTGAAGGGATAAAATAACGGAAACAAACGATGTTAAGTTTAACAGGTGCTAAAAGTTCAAGATTTGGAGATTCAACAACCAATTGGGCAAGATAATTGGCATGCGAAATATTCCCGTCAATTAATTCGGAATAATGTCCTTTGCCAAGATTTTGTAGGACAAACCATGGTTTTAGTGCCTTGAAATTTCGTGACAATTGAAGTCCATATTCGGTAAACCAATGACCCCCCGCTCCAGGACCACGCTTTTGTTCTGCCAAATAATCAGGTCTCAATGAAAAGGTTTCACGATGGATACGTTCATTTTTAACAAGTACACAACCGATTTCATATTGGATATAAAACCATTTATGGAGATCAAATGCCAATGAATCTGCCCTATTTATGCCTTCCAACAAATTTTGTCTGCTTTTCGACAATATTGCCGCAGCGCCAAATGCTCCGTCAACATGAAACCAAAGTCCATATTTTTCAGAAATAACAGCTAACTTTTCCAAATTGTCAACTGCACCAGTGTTGACAGTCCCTGCATTACCAATAATACAAACAGGGGTATAGCCTTTATCTATATCCTCCTCTATTTGCTTTTGTAATTGATCTGTATCGATTGTAAAGTCATTGTTTACATCAATGCTTCTAAATTGGTTATTGCCGACCCCTATAATTTCTAGAGCTTTAATAATGGAGCTGTGAACTTGTGAGGAGCCATAATATAAAGGACGGAATTCACTATTCATACCCTCTTGGCGAACATTGTAAGGAAGCTTGGCATTTCGGGCAATGGTTAGACCTATTAAATTAGCCACAGAACATCCAGAAGTGAAAATTCCAGAAGCTGTTTCAGGGAATCCAAATAAATTCTTAAGCCAGCCAATAACTTGTCTTTCCACATAATTGGCGATATGTTCCCGCCCTCCTACATTTGAATTCATTGTTGCTATTAAAAGCTCTGGTAGCAAATCAGCGGGGATTCCTGTACCATTAACCCATCCCCAAAACCGGGGATGAATATTTCCAGAGGGATACGGTAAAATTTTTTCCTTGAATTCGGAATAAATCTCTGAGATTTCTCTTCCCTCAGATCCCCAATCATAAGAAAAATGATCCTTGATTGTTTGTGGAATAGGTTGCCATGATTTCCGTGATCTTACAGTCTTTAACCATTCCAACATTTCATCTACAGCAGAATGTAATGTTTTCTGCAATTCTGCCCAATCGACAGGATCAGCACTTTTTTCTTGAGTCAACACATGATTGTAAACGATGCTGTAATTAAAATATTGGAAAGAGCCTTTCCAAAAAAACTAATCTGCCAAGAAAACAATCACTATATCGGTATTCTTCAATTTTTTGAATTCCCGCATGAAAAGACCATTACGCTGAACAGCCAATATCTTTCCCTTTTTCAATATAAGTTTCCTATTCTTGGAGGGAAGGTCTGCAAGCCTTGTTATAAACAGGTGACCATTTGCAAAAATAATGGAGGGGGAAAGTCCTGTGTCCGTTAAAAACTGATTAACCAGATAGGAAGCAATGGCACGTTGAGGGGAAACAAC
>WAKA01000031.1 GCA_015523565.1 Candidatus Heimdallarchaeota archaeon
ATGTGTATAAGAGACAGATATTATCAATATTGTGGACTTTGCTCCAAAGAACCAAACCGATTGAACTGAAAGTAAAATAAATAAATATAATAAAAATAGTGTTTGAATAGTAGAAATTAGCATGTTCTTTTGAATTCGAAATAAACCTCATTAAACTAATTGATAATCCAACTTCAACTGGAAAGCCAATAATTATAATATAATTAAACATAGTGTAAAATGTAGCCAAAACATTCAGATTAAAAAAATAACCCACTAACAAAGGAAGTACAATTTTAAAAAAAGCGTTAAAAAGTGAGATTGTAGAAATATAAACAATCGATTTTACGAAAAATAAATTTCTATCCTTGCGCACATATGAAATAATTTTATTTAATAGAAAATTCTTTCAATAGAAACATGAAAAATTAAGAAAGTTTTTTGTGATTATTATGTTTAGAGTAATTTACAATTTACCAAATAAAATTTAAATATCAAGAATTACCTATTTTTAATAAAAGCCCAATCTTTATATAATCATTTTTTAAAGTGGCAATTATGACAGGAATCTAACTAAAGCAGATATAATTCGTTGATAAATATTAGTCATATGAAGGTATGATAAGAAGGAAAGATAATAAAAGACGAAAATAATCCGAGATTCATAAAAACCTGATATGTTGTAGTATCATTGATGCCGTACCTGTAGAGGTGTTTAAGTGTTTTTTGGGGAGAATGGCAATAAATGGAAAAATTGTTTACACTAGTGTCCAATATTTTTTGAAATTATTTCTTGAATTACCCTGATAAACAAGTTTCTATGGAACAGGATACAAGGGCTTTAGATTATCTTTGTCGTATGAGGCAGAGGTTAAGTTTTCATGTTCAATAGGTTGTTCAAGATCATTTTTGCGAGTGATTCCTTGTTGGTATACCGTTCGAAGTTGTATAGTATAAGGAGACTGACTTGACATACTTGTATAGAACGAGCATTTTCTCAGATGAGTACCCCATTTGGGGAGATAAGGGGTTGCTGGAGCACTACTTTTGATTGATGGAGCATTGCCACATGGAATTGTGGGTGCATGGAAAAGTTGGAAAAGAGATGATATGTGGAAAGATGGGAGGCTAGACCGTGGACAAGCTGGATAGGGAGGAGAGACGCGAGATGAGAATCTTGGAGGGAAAGATGGATTGGGTGGAAGGCAAAAGGAGGTGAGAAAGCAAAAGGCAAACGGTATGCAAAACGGAAGGGCAAGCGAGATGAAGAAAGGTGGATAGGAAAACTGGAAAGGAAGAATGGATTTTGAAAGTAAAGGGAAGTTGGATAGGGAAAAGAACAATCCAGATGGGGAACTGAGAGAAATATGAAAAGGAAAACTGGAAGGCAAGGTGGAATAGGAAACTGGAGAAAAAAGTGTAGTTTTTTTCATGAAAAAAAATTTTAGTGGGGAATGCCAAGCGGTATCAATGTTTCAGGAGGACAAGGTCAAGCAGGTTGAGGATGAGTTTTCCAAGTTGGTCATCAGTCCTCAGCAAAAGCGGCAAGTCTATGCGATCAGCAAGCTGTTGGCGCAGAAGATCCCAATTTCGGAACTGGCATTGCGGGGGTTCATCTGGAAGGCGATAGTGAAGTTCCAGAGGGAGGACAAGGTATTTTTTGCTGAAGGAGAGCATTTCACGCCAGAGGAGCGGATCAGGAACACATACAAAATTGCGAAGCATGTGCAGGACAACTTGGTCAAGATACTGAGGCGGAACACAGATGCGCATCTCATTGAGGAGGCAATGGAGGAGGCGATGGAATTTTACAAGAAGAACTTTGCGTTTCGATGATTGCCAGGGATCAGCATTTTTGTTTTTAGGTGGCATATTCTTTTGATGGCTTTGGTAGTATCCTACAGAAGTTGGTTTCTGAAGGAAATGGCAAGTGGAGTTGTCAGGGGATTGGGGTGCAAGATGGGGCTTGCTGTGAAGTCGTTATAAAAATGGATGGCATGCAATCGGCGGGGAAATTTGTCATGGGGAAAATGCGAAATGAACAATGTTCAAAAGATTGGCGATAAAAAATGTGTGAGAAAACGGACAGGTTTATAAGGTGGGAAAAACGGAATGGGTTACCTATTAGGTGAGAGAAATGAAAAAAAGGATAACATTGCTATCGTCGTTTATAGTTGCTGCAATGCTTCTGAATTCGTCTATCGGGCTTGCAGCGATGCCGCACACATTGAAGGTTGGGGACACATTCACGTTCTCGATCACAGATCTTGCCTTCAAGAACCAGGTGAACGGAACCGAGTATGACACTACGAACCCCCCCTTCAAGGCAGGGGACACTGTTGATGTCACGATCGACAATATAGGCAGTGCGACAGTGGATGCGGGTCTTACACAGAGTGAGACCACCTACTTCAACATCACGGAGAAGGTTGGCGGCAATGAGTACAAATCATCGACTGTACTTGATGAATGGATGAGCATTTATTTGGTGTTTACACTTTTATTGGCTTTCAGTACCTTTTCCTTGATAACATATCCAGAAACAGGGTATTTTGGACCACCAAGCAATGAGACGTCTGGTGAGACAGGGAGCACCTTCAATGGGACGGGGTTACCATATTTTGCTACCTCAAACGAGAGCTACTATGAGAAAGCGGAAGGCATGTTCAATGACACACAGGTTAACCTTGGTGACCAGAGCTTTGATGAGTTCACCACGGCAAGCTCCGCAAAGTACGACAAGGATGCGAAGGAATTCACTGCAAAGCTGGACGTTGGTATCAAGGACCAGAACCAAACCTCTTCAGGAGAGGCGGCAAGCCTTGAGATTGCATTGAATTTTTATTTGACCGTTGATGTTGCGAGAAGTCTTGTGACATACATGTATGCGAACTACCTGTTCAGCATGAGCATAGGCTCTGCATCCACCTTGACCCAGATGACATTTGGCTTCAAGGAAGGGACGCAAGGAGGTGGAGGTGTTGGTGGCTCATCAGTTCCTGCACCCTCAATCTTTTTGGTGTTCAGTGCATTGGTCGCCATAGGAGTTATTCAAAGGCGAAGGAAATAGGGACAAAAATTCTCATTGAGCATTGTATTGTTCATGCGGATCGAAAAGATTGGATTTTCATTGGGCATTGTAATATCTAATTTTATTCATGTAGACCGAAAACCATCAGAATCAAGGCATTCGACCATATCAAATGAGTTATTTCGTTACATACCCTCAATGACTTGCTTCATTGCACAACCAGTAAAATGGTCAATCGGACAGTTTTCGCAGACCGTCGTAGAAGGATCCGGAAAAGAGCTCGAAAAGCTGTTGGGTTCCTTGGAAATATTCCTTTCCGTTCTTGTTTATCCTTTCTGCGAGCCCGTCAGCCACCATCCTGTCCATGAGTTTCCTGAGGGGGTGATAGCCCACCTTGACCTTGTTCCTGATGGAATAGAATGTTTGTGGACCTAGAAGCAACAGCTCATAGACATGGAGCAGGATGATGAAGGAGTTTCGTTTCATATCCTATTCCCCGTCAAGGAGGGAGAGGTATTGTTGGTTCAATCTTTTGAACTGTTCAATGGCGCCCTCTAGTTTTGAGAGGGTTGATGACATGAGGAACTGGGATCGTTCAGACCGTTCGACAGTAAACAGGACAGCGATAGAGGAAATCGCGATGGGGGTGAGCCATGCAAGGAATTCAAGGGGTGATGCAAATGGGTCGGGATCGATATTCAGGAATATTATGATTGCGATGTAAAGGACAACCCCCAATGCCAGTCCAGACCATTGGATGATTCGTTGGTTGGCGCTTATTTGGTAAAGGAGTTTGGGCAGTCCAGCGATGATGGATCCGAAGGTGGGGTCTGTTTCCTCAAGGGCAGGTTCAAATGTTTTTTCTAGTTTTGCGTATCGTTGGATTGCGGCATTGGTTTTTTCCATGGAGTTCAGGATTGCAACTAGGCCGAGGGAAATGAAATATGCAAAAAACACGAGCAACGTAAGATCATAGGTGGACCTTGTATCAGATAAGGAGATGTAAAAGAGGGTTCCAAGGAGGACAATCATTGGAAAGGTCATGACAGAGCGGGAGGCAATGGCATAGTAGGGTGAAAGGGAAATGGATTTTTTTATTTTGAGGATGATCAGGCAGAAGCGGAAAATGTCAGTAAGGGTGAAAAGGGTCAGGATGATGGCGGCAAGGTATGTGTTATGGGCAATGAGAAAGAAATAGGATCCAATGACTGCAAAGAGCTGTGCCATGATGAGAAGGATAGAGAAGATGTCATTCTCATTGGGGAGCAGTCCATGCCTGCGTATGGTCTTTTCAAGTTTCAACCGTGAGGAGAAAGGGCATTGCTTTCCATTTTCCTCCAGCTTGATTTTCTTGTTGTTGTCAATAATGGAAAGACCGCTATAGATGATGATGAATGATGTAGCCAATGGGAAGGTTTCGCCAAGCCCGTCATTCCTAGAGAAAATGTCTTGGATGAAAAAAGCGGCATACATGAGAACGATAAGTATCCTGAATATTGGCTCATATTTCATGCCATGGTGGTAATAATTGCTGAAGAGGAGATAATCTGAAAATGTTTCCAGTGGTTCGGAAGATGGGAGGAAAGTGGGTTCAGTCATCAAATAAAACAGTGGATTGATTTTTATTAAGCATTGAAGTAATTTTGTTACTTGCTGGCATGTGCATGGAAGAAAGGATTGGCTAGCGGAGGGGGAGTTGGGTTCGGAACACCACCCAAAGGAGGCGCCGCATAACAGGGTGCAGGGCGCTTTTATTTAATCAAACAAAAGGTCATAGGGAACCTATAAAAGGCGCCCCATGTTGAAGGATGTGGCGCACCCCCCACCGTCACGACAAAACGCCATGACAACACAGTAAGGCGCCACATGAAGATGTTGAAGCGCCACTAGATTCGAGGCAAAATATCAACCGCCCCACAAAAGCGCCACGAGACACATAAGGCGCCTTGACCTTGCGACTGGGCATCATTGTCTAGGATAATGATTTTAAGCATGAAGACAAAAGATGGAATGATGGCACAAGGTATTGCATTGATTATTGGGGGTGCATTGTATTTTGTTTCGGGAATACTCATCTATTTCAAGGGGCGGGAAAACAAGTTTGACAAGGGATTGATTTGGATTGCCTTTGCCATATCACACGGGATTGATGAGATTGCAGACGGCGCCAACACATATTTCAATGTGCAGGGACAAATGCATCTTTTCCTTGAGAAGGTGGAGGTGACGACATTCATTCTTGCTGGCACCTTTCTACTTACGGGGTTTTCAGCCAAGGTTTTGAAAAGGAATCCAAGGGATGTCTTGCAGGTGAGCGGCATAATAACCGCGCCTTTGGTGTTGTTGGTCTTTTTGGCAGGTGAATCATTGATTGATGCAATCAAAGGGGCGGGGGTCAGTTTCAGCGGCATTTTCATCTCATATTTCACGATGATTTATGGCACCTTCGCCACCATTTCGTTTGCAGTAATCATAATCATGCAGGTGTTTACGGTTCAGTCGAAATGGAAGTACTTGAGTGACCCGATCAAGCGGAAGGTTTTCTTTGTTGTATTTGAAGGGTTCATGCTGTTGATCTATACAGCCAGTGAGATACTTGTCCCTTTGAATGAATTGTTCGTCATTCCAGAGGTGCTTGCTATTTTTGTTGTGTTGATTGCCCCCCAAGAGATCATGCTTTCAGAAAACGACAAGATCCAGCTTTACATGGCATATGAGGACACGGGTCTGCCGATAGTGACAGTCAAGCTGAACACGACCATTCCCAATGACCTTCTTGACTTGGTCACGGGATTTCTTTCTGCAATAAACGTGATGGCATCGTCAGAGCTGGAGATGGGGAATTTGGATCAAATCTCCACGGAACAGGGGTATATCCTTTCGGAGAAGCGGGACAACATATTGTTTGCCATGCTTGTCGATGAGGTCAATACACAGATAAAAGAGACATTTGAGAACATCAACAGCCAAGTTTACGAGATCATAAACAGCAAACAATACAATGCGGGGGCAATTGACATGGATATTGTCAGCGAGATGGAGGAAAAGATATTCGAGCACATTGTTCCAAGCTGAGCGGTAAAATCATGTTTCAAGTTGAGTGGAGGAAACAAGAAATTATCCATGCTGAATGGAGAAAAAGATGAAATGTTATTGCAAGATAGGCAGGATAACAAGATAGGGATAAAGGGTTAGGTGACATAAAGGACAAGTTTGGATAAGGGTTAGATGGAGTAAAGGGTTAGGTGGGATAAAGGGTTAAATTAGGTGAAGACCGCTTGTTTTGGAATGTTTTTCAACTTTTTTCAGCAACAGAAGGGAGACGAGAATATAGAAGGGAACGGAGAATATCAAGATAAGCCATTCCCAAAGCACAGGGAGGAGTGTTGGCCAATTTCCTTGGAAGGTGTAATATCGGGTCAAGTCATATGCGAATGTTTGGGGAAACAGGAAGGCAAAAATCTTGACTGTGTTGGGGAAGGATTGAACAGGGATGAACGCCCCTGCAATGAATTGGAAGAGCATTCCGAGGATTTGTACGATGCCTGATGTCTCTTTCCAGAGAATTGCGCTTAATGCGACAATGATGCCTACACCTATTAGGGACAGGGCGGTGAGGAAAACAACGAGCAAGAGCAATCCGATTTCTTTTTGGAGTTCGCCAAAGTAAATGACAAGAGCCAACATTGGCGCCAAGAAGAGAACGCGTTGGAGGGCGGCGGCGGCGACAGTTCCTGAGAAGTAGGCGTATCGTGAGAACGGGGTTGAGTACAGGTATTCCAGCGTGCCATTGTAAAGGTCATTCGTTACAGTGTTCAGGGGCACCCAAAGTGCGACATCAATCATGATTACTAGAAGAATTCCTGAGATAAAGAACAGGAAGACGCTGTTGGCTCTGGCAGTTCCTTCTATGGATGTGAGTGTCCTGAATGACAGGGCATTCCCGAAGATGTAGAATGCAAAGACCATAAGGGCGACTTGGTAGAAGGCGCCGATGAAATTAGCCCGATACCTGATGAATATGCGGAATTCCTTGAGGATTGTTGCAGTAAAAACTGTCAGGGCGGATGGTTGTCTCATCACATGTCACCTCAGATAAGATGGAGTCCTTCCCTTTTGGCAAACTGTTCCACTTTCTTCAGGAGGAAGATTGCAAGCATCCAATAGAATGCCGCAAAGGTGGCGAGTGTGAACCAGAGGAGGGAGACGGGCATGATTGGGTGCCATATTTCACCCAATGCGTAATAGCGCACAAGGTCAATGCCGTATGTATATGGGAGCAGGAGGCTGATCCCTTGGACAGATGGCGGGAGGGCGGATATTGGGAATAGGAAGCCGCTAAGGAATGTAAAAACGGTTCCGATGATGCCGACCAAGTTGTTGGTTTGTTTGTACATAATTGCCAAGAGGCTGATCATCACGCCAAAGGCCATGAGAACCGAGACGGTTGCAATGACTGCCAAGATCATCAATATGAAGGAGGTTGGGGGCATGTGGGAGAGGATGACCATTGCCGCAAGGAGAGGGACGATAAAGACGGAAGAGAAGGCGGCGGAGGAGAGGATATTGCCGATGAAATACCCTACCCTTGAATGGGGGTTGAAAAAGAGGTATTCCAGGGTTCCGTTATAGAGGTCACGGTTGACGCTGTTGATTGGTTTCCAGAGGGCGACACCGTCAAAAAAAACGATGATGAGTCCAGAAAGGAAGAAGACAATGGTTTGGTTGAAATTGAGCGTGGTGTCCATATTGAAAACAAAGGCAGTGGCCATCAGGGCAAACATGACGATCAGCATGAATGATTGGATTTGATTGGCGATGAGGTTTGCCCTGTATCGCAGGGTTATACGGAATTCCTTGAGAAAGGAGGATTTCACTACATGGAAGAATGACACAGGTTTGGATTTTGAGTGCGGAGCCATGATTGCGGAGCTTACTTGGTAAGTCATTGTTTCACCTCGTCCTTGAATTCACCGATGAAATGCATGAAGGCATCCTCCAAGGAGACCTCATGATGCTTGAAACCGCCTTCAATGCCATGTTCCTTCATGAAGCCAAGAAGTTGCTGTGTGCCGTCAAACAAGTCTGACAATCCAAATCGGTGCCATAGGGTTCCGTTGTCGTATGTCTTGTGTGAGACAATAGTTGGAAGGTCAAGTATCTGGTCGATGAGGGATTGGTCAAGATATGTTGCTTGGATGTCAATGAAGTTGGCGGCTCCGACAGAGGCTTTCAATTCCGCAGGGGTTCCTGTGACAGGGGTTTTTCCTTTGTTTATCAGAGTGCATCTGTCTGCCAGCTCGTCGACTTCAGGCAGGATGTGGGATGTCAAGAGGAGGGATCGATTGTCTTCTTTCACGTATTCCTTAAGGAAACGCCGAATGTTGGCTGCGGCAAAGGGGTCCAGACCTTTTGTGGGCTCATCCAAAAAGAGGATGGGAGGGTCATGCAGAAGCGAGCGCATAATGACGACAGCCTGTTTTTGTCCGCCCGAGAGGTGCATGAATTGCTTATCGAAAATGCTTTCCTCGAATTGGAACTTTTCATTGAGTTCTGTAATCTTGTCATCGACCTCATGTCTGGTCAAGCCTCGCAGGGAACCGAAGAAATGGAGGTTTTCCTTTGCAGTAAGTCTGGCGTAAGCGGATCTTTCGGTATCCTGTCCCACATATCCCAATATATGCCTGATTTCGTTGGCATTCTTGTCAAGGTCATATCCAAGGATTTCGATAGATCCCTTGTCTTTGGTGAGAAGAGTTGCCATGATCTTGATCAGGGTCGTCTTTCCAGCGCCATTCGGTCCAAGGAGTCCAAGGATTTCCCCTTGTTTCAATTCAAGGGAAGCCCCTTGGAGGGCGATTTTCTTTTTGTATGATTTCCACACATCATGGGCAACCAATACGGGTTTCATCAGATATCAGAAAGAAAAAACGATTAATAAACCATGTAATTGTGGTGGGTGCAATTTTAAACTTCAGGGTGAAAGATAATGCGGGATTTTCAACCCCTTCTTTGGTGAATCCTGCAAATGTGGCAATTATGAAGAGTTTGGATGTAGATTTGAGAGGGAATCGATTGGAGAGCCATCAGAAAAACGAGAATGAAAGTTGCAATGGCATTGCTTCGTGATATACATTGATCAATAAATAAGACCAAACAAAGGATTACAAGGAACAGTGTACTTATGAGTAAGGCAAACATCGCGGTTACATTTAGACATTGTACTTCATTCACATTGACAGTTTTTAACGCTGTTCTTGAAATTCTTAGAAAGTCTTATTGATGAAACTCATAACTATCTTCTATGTGGCAGTGGGATTGGTCAGATTTATAGTCATGATTGTTAACGGGGTTAATCCAATAGGAGGGGGTGGAAATGGCGAATGCAATATTGCATCCCCGATTCCCACCTATTCCATTTGTCCAAGTTGATTGACATGACCTATCCAATAATGGTTTATGTTTTGATAATTGCCTCTGATAAGGTTCAGGATGCGTTTTTCAATGCAGTGCAGAATGGGGTGAGGGGTCACGGCAAGGTGATTGAGAATTTGGAGGGAAAGAAGGGGTTTAATCTGAGGTTGCCTTATGGGTCAAATGAGACAGCCGACGGAACCACGTATATGACCTATTTTGCGGATAAGAATCCTCCGGAAATGATAAGAATGAACCCGATTATTCAGAAGGCTTTTGTGATAATAAGGGATGGAACATTGTCCGATATGGGGGAATGGATGG
Organism: Candidatus Heimdallarchaeota archaeon; assembly: GCA_015523565.1. Lineage (GTDB taxonomy): Archaea > Asgardarchaeota > Heimdallarchaeia > Heimdallarchaeales > Kariarchaeaceae > WAKA01. The sequence continues at coordinate 9,749 of WAKA01000031.1, forward strand.
AATATATTGAAAGGGTGAAACAAGCTCCCGGAAAGGCATTTGGAGAGCCATATGTACTTTGCTTTACGCTTGTGGAAGAAGAGAGTAATTGCAGGAAAATAGGGGGGATAGATGAGGATACAGTTGAGCAAATGTTTCTTGATTTGCACAATTTGGTTCGTTCATAGGGAATGAGATTGAGATAGACTTCAGGGGGACAGGTAATACTGGCTTACCAAATTTCCGACACCTTCGCTGACGAATCCTGCAAAAACGGCAATAATGAAGAATTTGGAAGCTGATTTGAGGGGGGATTGATTGGAGAGGTATCCTTTTAGGAAGCCGAGGGAGAAGAGTGCGATACCCGTGATGCCGATGGCGGTGTAATAGGCCATGGATCCAGAAGAGATCAGAAACGGGGTGACAGGGAACAATGCACCCAACACGAAAGCGAAAAACATGACAGTGGCGTTCAAATAGGGGTTTTCATCCTCGACCGAAGGCAGTCCAAGCACGCTGTCTTTGAAATTCTCGAAAAGGACCGTTTCATTCGATGAGATGACCTTGACAGCCTTGTACGCGGTGGGCTTGTCCAGTCCCGCATTCATGAATTCCTCCAAGAGGCTTTCTTGTGCCAGATATGGTTCTTTTTTGAAGTGCTCGTAAGCCTGATTGATTTCTGCGAGCAACAGGTCCCTTTCCGCTTCTGATGAGAGGAGCGATCCGACAGCCATGGAGATCGCAGCGGCGAAGGCACCTGTGATACCGATGACCGCGACAATGAACCCTTGATTGGGATAAGCGCCGTAAACACCTGCAACGAGTCCCAGAATTGAGATAAGACCGTCCTGCATTCCAAATACGAATTCCCTTGCCCTTCCTTTTAGTTCAATTCTCGACTTTACTTGTTCAATAGGCGCAAGATTCTTGGACATGTCATTCCTCCTTGACAGGATCGTAGTCTGCAGGGCATAGGTTTCCGCTTTGGATGGCACGGAGCACCCGCATCGTTTCCTCAACAGACCTGCCGACATTACGGGAGGTGACCATTGTGAATTCAATATTCAATTGGGGACTTATAATGAATGTTGCACGATGGGCTCGGTTGTCTGCCTCATCGAGTACACCGAATGATTTTGCAATTTTTCCGTCTTCATCGGAGATCAGTGGGTATTTTATCCCCAATTCCTTGATCCATTCCTTGTGCATGTCTACTGGATCAACCGATATGCCAATTATCTGGGTGTCAAGTTTCTTCACTTCTTCGATATGCCGGTTGAATCCAGTAACCTCAGTGGGACAGATGAAACTGAAATCTTCGGGATAGAAGAAGATAATTGACCATTTGCCTGCAAGATCCTTGTCGGAATATTCCCGAGTTGCAGAGCCGTTCACACCCAATGCAGAAAAGGACGGCACTTTGTCATTTATGGACAGCATCATTCTCTCAGGGACAAGTCATTATTTGAATATATTTGCAAAGGTTGAAAAATTAAAGCAATGTTAAGCAAGGTTGTTTGGGATTGCAAGAAAGTGAAGAACAAGGCAGAAGGGGAAATGTAAAATATCAAAAGACCGAAAAATGTATGTGAGTGACTTCTGACAAGGTAACCTCAACAACATTGGCATTCACCAATGATGGGGTGTTGTTGAAGTATTATTACGCGTTCAGGAACAGCACGCCAAATACACTGACAACATCAGTTCAATTTGAGTTCCCATTCAGGATACACAGAATGAAAGCCAAGGACAAGGAGGGAGAATTGCAGGTTACGCCGTTTGAGAATATCCTTCCACATACGACAATATCAGTGAACTTGAGGAGACCGGTTGCTTTCGGTCAAAAGCAGGCGTTCAAGATTTCTGCATTCATAGAGCCAAAGGAGGGGATAGGGAAATGGAAAGAGACATATGTCATGGATTGGGGACAGGAAAACCTTGATGAGATAGTTTTCATAAGGACAAACCCATTGTTTGTTTCGGGTATTGGTCAATGGAAAAGGGAAAATGACAGCTATATCTTGACGCCTGTGCGGGGATGGAAGACACTGGTCAGCCATACAAGAAAGGGGAAGACCATTCGATTTGAGTGGGGAAAACCACCGAAATATCTCCTGAAAGAAGAGTTTATGCTTCGTGCAGATACACCGATTGATGATGTAAAGGTTAAATTCTTCATTCCTAGAAAAACAGAGGAACAAAGCACACGCATTGTCAAGGGGGGATGCGAGACAAAAATGGATCAAAGCAAGAATTTGGAGGCGGAAGCAACCATGGAGAAACATGGGAATGGGGAATGGACTTATGAAATCCTATACGAGGTAAGTTTGCGGAAACGGTCTCCTGTCCCAAGTGATTTGGGGAAGTTCTCCATAGTTGCAAAGATCGGGGAAAAGTTTCCAGATCTTGTAAAAGAGACGAAGCTTCTGGACTATTCTTCTGCAGAGATACAGGAACTTGCAAAAGCCATATCCAAAGACACAGATGACCTCAGGAAAATACTGCAATTGACCTTTGAATTTGTCAACCAGAAGATCCATTATTCAGAAAATGGAGAGAGATGGCCCGCCAGCAGAGTCCTGAAAGAGAGAGTTGGTGATTGCAGTGAATTCTCAGACCTTTTTATTGCAATATTAAGGTGTTTGGGCATTCCTGCATTTGGTGTGCTAGGATATGTGGTTGACCTCAGGGAGAAATCAATTGGCTACCATGAATGGGCCAAGGTTTTGACAGGGGCAGGATGGTTGCCATTCGACCCCACATGGGGATATTTTGGATCCGTCGGGATTTCACATATTGAGGTCGCACATGAAATTCATGGGCATGACACATGGTATTCTGGATTTAGGGCACAGGGAGACTTGAGCAAGGCACATACTGAAACGAGGATAAGCCTGCTGGATGGGGAACCATAACTAAAACAATAAGGAGAGCAATATATTGTGAAAATTCAAATTAGGGAGGAGCAACAAGAACAAACCCAGAACTGTGAGATCAACAAAACATTTGAAAACGACCCCAGAATTGCCGACATACTGGAAAAATCCTTAAGACCCATGTATAGTCTTGGGATATGTGAAGCCCACAATATTGGTGACGGGAGCAACATCAGGACTGGGACTTTCCCATTCGATTTTTTTGTCATATCAGGGATATGATGTCATAGGTATTGCGCGCAGCGTTCCAAGTCTTGAGGAATTGGAAGAAAGGTACAGGAAGGATCATAGGAAGTATAAGATAAAGAATGGAAAGGTGATAGCTGGAAAATCCACATTGCCAGCCGATATTGAAAGCAACCTGTCAGAAAAATTGGAGCTGATTAGATTTTACAAATGTGACATTACCAGTACAGAAAGCATGGAAGAGCTGTTCAATTCAATTGACAAATTGGATGTATTGGTCAACAATGCAGGATTTGGGTTGTTCGGTTCTGCATTGCAATTGTCCTTGGAAAAAGAAAGAGAGCAGTTTGAGGTGAATGTGATTGGACAGCTTGAGATGGTAAAAAGATCCCTTCCTCTTTTGATGAAGTCAAATCAAGCAAAAATCATCAACACGGCATCTTTGGCGGCATATTATGGCATTCCATTCCAAGGGCACTATTCTGCATCAAAAGCGGCCATCCATAAGCTGAGTGAATCATTGCGGCTTGAACTTAAGCCAACGGGTATACAAGTGTGCACATTGGATCCAGGGGATATTAACACACCATTCAATTCATCATCGGTAAGGCAGACGACAGGGCAGGGGGCAGACATGCTTGACCTGGAAGGGTTGATGTCCTCCCTAGAATATCTGCCATTGCCTAGTTACTTGGATGACAAGACAAAGGAAGCAATAAAGCGCAATGAAAGGGAGGTCTGGAGGAACATTGTCAAGAATTTGGTAATTTCACCACCACCATTGGTTGTTTCAAGAAAATTAGAGAAAATCATACGAAAGAGAAAATGCAAGGTTCATTACAAAGTTGGCTCACGATTCCAAGTCATAGCAATAAGTGCGGCACAGAGGCTCTTTACAGATAACTTTGCAAATTGGTTAATGGGAAAATTCTATGGCTTATAGTTTCTTCCTTTTTCTCCTGATAAGCGAGAAGGAAAGTATGATAACACCAGTCAATAGTAAGGTGGCGGCAATTCCCCCGTACAACAGCAATGAATTAAAATCGTTTCCGGTTTGTGAGGGAGCTTCTGGTGATGAGGGAGATGAAGACGTGGTTGTCTCTATATTCAATTCTGGGTTCTTGGTTGCAATTTCCTTGAACTTGACTGTGGTAAGGGTTGGGAAATCCAATACAAGAGTTTTAGGTTGAATCCGTTCAATATTGATATCCAAGATGCCGTCTGCACTTGGAGGATTGCTCGAATAATTGAATGCGAGAATAAAGCCATAGGTAACCCCGCTGAAACCAGGATAATAGAAATCTGCGGAATAATAGGTTGTGCCATTTACAGAGGATTGCTGAGGGACAAACTTGATTATTTCTTCATTGGTGGATTGAAGGATGTACCCTATAAAAGAATGGTTGGCAGTTCGGATGCCAATATAATTGCCACCATCAGTCAAATCAAAGGTAAGACGATAGACAATTTCAGAGGCAGATGCATTCAAGGGGTCGGAAAAGTCATTGAACAATGAACCGCCCACATGGAATGATGATGGATCACGTTTTTCTTTCATGGTCCAATAGTCAAACCGTTCGATCTGGAGGGTTGCACCATAACTGGTGTTGTCATTTGCGATTGCTGTAGGAATGGAGACAGAAGAATTCCAAACAGTATTTCCAACATATGTGACCAAGAGCCATGAATTGCCCACAGTGTGATTCACAAGATTCTGGCTCAAGGCTGGTCCAAACTGGGTGCGATTGTCAGATGCATAGAATGGATCTGTAAGGCTTGCATATTGATCAAAGTGTTTTGAGTGGGAAACAATTTTTTGACCCAAAGAGTTGTACATTGAAAATGTAAAGGAAACAGAAAGGTTCAAGTGATCAAGGTACGTTGCCCGTAGTAGATCGAAGCTGATACTTGGACTTGGAAGCTTGAAAAGGGCAGTTTGGTTCAATTGCAAAGAAACTTTTGCAAGACTGTCCACTGACAACGAATTGGCATTCAAAATATTCATTTCAAATGAATTGGCGGAATTGGAAGGATCAGAAATGAGCACAACATAATCTCCTGCTGGAAGAACCTTCAATGATCCAGGGTGTGTTTCCAAGCTTCCAACATTTATTAGTGAAAGGTCGCCAGTATCAAGAGAGTAAAAAGAGGCTTGAACAGCAGTTGAGGTGGCATTAAGTATCGGTAAGAAATCAGAAAGGGAGGAATATCGATAGATATTGTCATTGCCCGAAGGGAATGGCTCAATTTGGGTAGTTGTTGAAGGCAGGAGAGGAATCTCATTCTCATTGACCCAAAAAGAATATTCAGCAATGAAGCCTTCTGGAAGTCCGAGTCTCTCCTTTTCTCCCTTGACAAAAGGATCATTCTCATTTGGAGGAGAGATTTCCACAGCGACAAAAACATTGGAGGTGGAAAGAAAGGAGAGAGTGTTTGACAATTCAATTCCAAACATTCCAAGTGAGGGGGAAAGGACACGGATCCGAATTTGTCCAAAAAGATCTACAGGGCGTGAATAATCATGTAGTTCATTGGGAATGTAAGTTAGTCCACCCATCTGCATCATTGAAAGTGGAAAAGTCGAATTGTAAGCGTACAGCTTCAAGGTGGTTGCAGTTCCATTGATTTTTTCACTGATACCAGTATCAAAGTTCAAGGGAGACAATCCATCTATAATCTCCAATTTTTCAAGGACAAGATTGCCACTCAACGGTTCAAGAATGAAGACATGCCATCCAGAAGCAACGGGGAGAATTGTTTGCAGATCCAAGAGACCATTTGAAAGAGAGAGAGTATTGGAATAGACATTATCGGCAGGATCAATAATCGTCATTTTCAACTGCTCAGTAATTTCATCGCCAGATATTTTCATGGAAATTGCCACAGGTACGTTTTCAGTAAGGTTTGATTGGAACACATGTAGCTTACCTGATTGCAGGACAACATTTTCCATGCTTCCATTTTGAATTGGGAGGGCATTGTATGACACAGAAAGTGAGAAAAGGTCTGAAGAGCGTGTCAGGTTTTGGATCATGACCATTTTTTGGCTGGTCAAGCCGATATCGTTCAAGCCATTGATGCTCGTTTCAGGCAAACCAAAGGTCGAAGTGACCTTTTCCTCCTTTTTGTCAAACATCTGGATATTGACTTCGGGATTGTTACTTATTTTTGCATCCAATTGGTTCAGGAGATTTGAAGGGGTGAAAAAGGAGGAATTATTGAAATCTACACTGTATGTTTCAGATATTTTCCTGTGTTCAGGAAGGGAAATGGGAATCTGTCCTTGAACAGGGAAGATTGGAAATAGGAGGAAAATCAAAGGGAAAACCTTGATTGGTGTTTTCATAGCAAGCTTATTTTGATCATCGTTCTTAAAGTAAACGATTCATCAAGCGCATTCGATGAAAACCATGAGGAATTTTGAACAACAACCCTTAATTTTGCGGATTTTGTTAAACGTTTTTCTTGTTTTTATAGACAGAATAGCCAATGACAATCATGGCAACCGACAGGAAAAGGGAAAAAAATATCCAGCCAAGCATATATTCTTCATTTCGGGGGATGGTAAATGTTGCATAGACATTTATCGACCTGATGAAATAATTGGAGATATTCCATATCCACAGTCCAAAACCCAAGGATACTGTCCTATATTCATTGGAAGTTGCAACAGGGGGAATTGTCACAGCAAATGCAATGGGAGTTGAGACATTGGTCTCAATCCAATTCCCCCCTACAGTCTCATTCAGTTTGAAACGATAGCTTGCAATGAGATCGGGATATGAAATATTCTTGGCAGAATACATGTCAGTAAATGTCGATGTGAAATTTCGGATTGTCTCCCTTGTTGTTGAATTTATATCACCCCATAAGACAGAATAATTGATTGATGACTGTGGGAAAACGACAACAAGCGTACCATTTGCGTTGGAGGGAAAACGAAAGCTGACAGTTCCAAAGAACTGGAGGAAATCACTGAGGACGACAAAAGAGACGGATCCAGAATCTGAATATTCCCAACTGGTGCCATAGGCAGGACCACCGATAAAGGAAACTAAAGCCAATAGAAGGAGGAGAAAGGCTTGAAGGGCATTTCGTCTTGGAACATGGACTTGGATTGACGGAAATTTAGGAATCCACACATGGCGAGAAAGATCATGCTTATTGGCAAAGTCAATAATAAGGGGCACCAAAACAATTTTCAGCCAATATGCAAAAATGACTGCATGTACCATGAAGTCAAGGATGGTATACTTGATTTTTGCACTTCCAAAATAGGCAACGCGCTGTTCGGCGGACCAATTGATGAAAAATATGTTTTTGCCGATTTCAGGATCCAGTGGCTTGACGTCAATGAAAATGCCACCGAATTTGACAATGGCCGTGTTCAGAACCATGACGATGCCACCAGTGACGTCATACAGACGCCTGTCAAGCGGGTAGAAATATGCAAGTGGTCCAAAGGATGTGTCGAATGCAAGATGGGTTATCCAGAACAGCCCAAAAAGTTTCAGGTAGAAATTGATTTCTTCCCAGTTGGATATCCGTTCAATCTTTTCAGGGAGAAAGTAAAGAACAGTCAAGAAGATCAATGGAAAGAAAATGGAATGTGACCATGTCCTATGACCCCCAATCAAAAGGTCAATATCTGGGAAAAGTGCACCAAGTGCAGCCATCAGAAGATAGAATCTGTTTGAGTCCATGCGTTCCTTGAAGCTTTTTGTGGAAAAGGTACGTACCAGCAGTATTGAAATTCCCAAATGTGTGGTTCCCCAAGTCATAACGGATTTAGGGCTTAGACATTCAAAAACATATGCAAGCCAAATTAATTGGTTGGGAATTTGCAAAAGAATGTTTTTGGATTTGCATTCATTTGAGCAAATGGTGTAAATAAACGTTAAGTACATAATTGAAGATGAGGGGATATGGCAGACTATCCAGTTGGAGAACTTAAGCCTCTGGGAAAGACAGGGATAAAGATCACATCGATTGGTCTTGGGACATGGCAGTTTTCTGGAAAAAAGAGCTTCCATAAGTTTTTTTGGGAAGAAGTGGATCAAACCCGTGCGGACGAGATCGTAAAAACGGCATTACAATCAGGGATCAACTGGTTTGACACAGCAGAGATCTATGGTGAAGGGAGATCCGAAAGGGTGCTTGCAACAGCCTTGAAGAACAACAGTGCATCAGATGAGCAAGTGTGCATAGCGACCAAATGGAAACCGTTATTCAGAAGGGCGAAGAGCATCAGGACTACATTCCACAAGCGTGTGGAAAACTTGGCACCGTATACAATTGACTTGCATCAGATTCATGGACCCTCTTCAATATCCCCATATATGTCGCAGGTGAAGGAAATGGCAAAAATCATTGCTGATGGCAAGGCAAGAGCCATGGGCATAAGCAATTTCGGCGCAAAAAAAATGATCAAGACAGACGATTATGTTGAAAAGACACATGGCTTCAATTTGGCAAGCAACCAGATGCCATACAGCCTTGTCAACAGGAAGATAGAGTCAAATGGCGTCATGGATGTTGCAAAAGAGAGAAACATCACGATAATTGCCTATTCTCCGCTTGGTCAAGGGTTTTTTGCAGGGAACCTGCTGCAAGACCCTTCAATCATAAAGAAAAAGCCTTTTGCAAGGAGAAGGGCTTTGAAAAAGCAGTTGAAGAAGGGAAGGAAACTCTTGGAATTGACAAAGACAATAGCTGACGAGATCGGCACATCCATTGGTGCAGTGGCGTTGAGATGGCTGATCCAATACAATGGAGATACAGTTGTGGCAATTCCAGGAGCGACAAAGCCATGGCAAGTAGAGGAGAATGCAAAAGCGATGAGCATCAGCCTTTCAACAGAGCAACTGAACGCACTTGAAGAAGAATCACAGCCATTTTTGTAGGATTTGCCCATCATTTGACCAATCATTGGAGAGAGGCTTTATTTTCAAAAAAATTCACGGTTGATCCATGAATAACAGATTATTGGAATATGCACGTTCACGAACGGAAGGAGAGTTCTATCAGGAACCTCCAGATTTGGGGAACCAATATGAGAAGGATCCCTTGCTTAAGTCATACTTGCAAAAGCATCTACCGAAGGAGGTTTTGGAAAAGGTAGAGGATGAACTAATCAGATTAGGGGAAGATGCTGTAGGAAGACTGCTGGCGATTGCAGATGAGGCAGAAAACGACGAGCCTGAGCTTATAAAATTTGATGCATGGGGAAACAGGATAGATTATGTGAGAACATCATGGGCTTGGAAGAAACTGAAAGACATTGCTGCGGAGGAAGGCTTGGTTGCAATAGGATATGAACGGGAATTTGGGGAATATTCAAGGATATACCAATTTGCAAAAATATATTTGTATACACCCTCTTCAGCAATTTATACCTGTCCCTTGGCAATGACGGATGGGGCGGCAAAAATTATTGAGACATATGCTCCAGAGGCACTGAAGAACTATTTTGAAAGATTTACCGACAGAAATCCAGAGAACTTCTTTGTTTCGGGTCAATGGATGACTGAGAGAACTGGAGGATCGGATGTCCAGCCAAGTGAGACAATAGCCATCCATGATGGGGAGACTTGGCGGCTATACGGTCCGAAATGGTTTACATCCGCCATAACTGGTCAGGCTGCAATGACATTGGCAAGGATTGTTGAGGAAAGGGGAGGAGAGATAATAAAGGACGAGAGGCTCAGCCTATTTTTCCTTGAGATTTATGGGGAAAACGGTCTTCCAAACAATATGGAGATAAACAAATTGAAGGATAAATTGGGGACACGTGCATTGCCCACAGCAGAATTGTTTCTGAAGGGGACACCAGCAATCCTAATAGGGGAAAGGCAAAGGGGAGTCAAGCAGATTGCAACGATGCTTAACATCACAAGAATGTACAATGCAGTCTCCACTGTTGCATACATGAGAAGAGCCTATGCCATTGCGGAAAATTATGCAAAAAAGAGAAGGGCGTTTGGAAAGTTTCTGATTGATCATCCACTTCACAAGCGAATATTGGATGAGGCAAGGGAGGAATTGGAGGAATGTTTCCATTTGGCGTTCAAGGTTGTGGAACTTCAGGGGAAAGATGACTGCAATACAATCACAGAGGAAGAAAGGCTCTTGTTGAGGCTATTAACCCCAGTTGCCAAACTCTACACTGCAAAACGCGGTTTTGGAATGATAAGCGAAATGGTTGAGGCGATGGGAGGAGCGGGATATCTTGAGGACACAGGAATAGCAAAAATGCTCAGGGATGCCCAAGTCTTTTCCATTTGGGAAGGCACAACTAATGTTCTTTCATTGGATGTGCTTAGGGTGATGAGAAAGACAAAGGCAATTGAGGTATGGTTGAACTGGATCAAAAGAATGACGGGAAAGCCTGAAACATTGATCAAGAAACTAGAGGATTTGCTAAACCAACAGGAATCTCTCGAATTCAATGCCAGGGAAATAAGCATGCTAATAGGTAAAATCACAGGAAAAGTGTTAGTGTCCGTTGATTAATGTGGAACTGAGCATTGAAAACACCAATATTCTTTGTTTAACAATTAACTTCGTATGGTTTTAAAGCATCACAATCTTTTGTTTAATATTAATCTGTGATAGTTTTTTGGTAAAGCACTATTGTCCGTTGATTAGATCATCATGAATGAC
>WAKA01000032.1 GCA_015523565.1 Candidatus Heimdallarchaeota archaeon
CTTGAGACGATTGATGATGTATGTGCCTTGCAGGAGTTGAGAATACTGAATGTTTCTGGCAATTGCCTTGCAACCATTCCCGAATGCCTTTCATCTTTGCCCCATCTTCAGGAACTTGATGTTTCGTGTAACCCTCTTGAATCTATCCCAGATTGTTTCTATAACATGCATTCGCTTAAGTTCCATGTATGAGGCGTTTTCTCAACTATGTTTGCGGCTGAACAATACATTTGTGTAGATGCGGTGAACTTCTGTTCTCCGTTCCTACAATACAAATTCCGCAAATGAAATGGTCTGTGTCACGAAGCTTGATTTTAAAACGTGTTGGGAGAATTCGGCTTTGCATGAGATTGGTAGTGGCAATAGGCGGCAACATGATAACGGATGGGAAGGAGACTGGAACATATGAGCGTCAGGTCGAGAAAATAAAGGGCACCGCGGCAGTTATCAAGGGATACATTGAGAAGGGGCATGAAGTTATCGCCACACACGGCAATGGTCCTCAGGTGGGCAATCTGTTGATCCAACAGACCTGTTCGAAGAAAGTTCCTCCTCTTCCTCTCAGGATTTTGGGTGCATTGACACAGGCACAGATTGGTGTCCTGCTGGAACTTTCGCTTAGAAGTCTTGTTCCCGATAGGGAGGTTGCTGTAGTTCCGACCGCAGTATTGGTTGACAGGAATGATTCTGGCTTTCAAAATCCGACAAAGCCAATTGGTCCGTTTTTCCCTGATGATGAGTTTTCTAAAATCCAGATTGCTGATGATGAGATCTACAAGTCGTTTCCTTTGGGCTATCGCCGCGTAGTGGCTTCTCCTGAGCCTTTACGTATCATTGAGGCTGATGTCATACGTAAATTGGTCTCATCCGGTGTATTGGTGATTGCTGTGGGCGGTGGGGGAACTCCCGTAATTGAGGGTCAAAATGGTGAATTGGAACCTGTTGATGCAGTAATTGACAAGGATCGTGCTTCTGCTGTCTTGGGTGATGAGGTGGATGCTGACTGCATGGTGATCATAACGAATGTGGATGGTGTTTATGAGAATTTCGGGAAACCTGATGCACGTCACCTGTCCAAACTTACTGTTTCCGAGGCGGAACGTATTCTGGACTCGCTTGGTGAAGGAACCATGCGTCCCAAGGTTGAGGCATGCATCCGTTTTGTTAAATCCCGCAAGGGTCGGTTTGCCGTGATTACATCCCGTGAACATGCATTGGATGCAATTGAAGGCAATGGTGGTACCATGGTTGTACCTGACTAACCTGTTGTTTAATAAGATAGATTTAATAATCCTGTATCAAATTGAGTCGTGATGTATGGTCGAAGTTCATCTGATCGTTCAATTGTAGATAAAATGATGAGATTGTTTATTGTACAGGCGATCTCTGGATTTGTGGCACGTGATTTCGATACTGGCATTCATTTCCTCAATGAAGTGAAGACACATTTTGCACAGAACCAAAGTCAACTGAACCCTGTCCTGAAAGGACTTGCAAAGGAGATCATCCAATCCTTGGATCTTCTTCAACCTGGTGCGTCTGCTGACATGTTCTCAGAAAGCAATGCAACAATCCCCATGACCCCTCAATCCGAACTTTCAAACATTATTTCCAAAAAAAATGAGCCGATCCATGATGATGTTGCAAATCCTGCAATTGCCGAGGTTTTGAAACGTCGAAAGATGAGAAAAAGCGGTCACTCCTTTGACGAGATTGACAATGAAGACGAATCCCCTTCCTTGGAAGAGGAACTGGATTTGGGAGAACTTCCTTTTGAAGAGGAATCTCTTCCCAGAAGGAAACGGAAAAGGTCTGACCTTTGGGATGAACTTTAAAGTATGCTCTTGTCTGGAGGATTTATCAAATGGGCGGTCAGATCAAGCCTCAAATCTGAAATGAGTGCCAGTAGTTTTTTCTTCAATGAATTTAGTTCTTCATTGTCCAATTCTGGTATCATATTGTCATATTTTTGTAAAATGTGTTTATATTTGTCCCCAAATTGGTAAAGGTGCGCTTTAAATGCAGGGGCAAAGCTGACCATCTGGTTTTGATATGTGTCATTCACAAAAATGTTCAGGGAATGAAGTTCGTAGCCTCCTCTTGCTTGAGGCATTTTTCTTGAGAAAAACAGTGACATAAGAGTTCCCTTGAATGATTTGCCATGAATCTTGATCACTTGGTGGCTGGTATTCAAAATAAAGTCTGAAATGTTTACGAGATCAAAATCCACAATGGCAAACGAACCGACTATTGCCCGTGAAATCATGAAAAGCTCGAAGTCATTTGGGCTTCCCACCAATCCAAGTGGTCCAATCGCCTCATCAAGATATGCTCCGAAGGCAATGGGAATTATCTCTCCTACCTTGCTCTCATCCGCATCCAAAATTTCCTCGTTTTCAATCTTAAAGGGGATCATCTCTTCATATGCTTCCTTTATCTCTCCAGCAAACGCCCCAACTAGGTTTTTGAGCGTCTCATTATGCCTTTTCAATGCATAGACTTTGAGCAATGAGGCCATATAGAGACCTGCATCGATTCTCTGCTTTTTTGGGGGTTTTTTCTCTTTTCTCGTATACAAAACTAACATGACAAGATGCTCTTCCCCTTGACTATACCCATAACTTCGAACAACAGGAAGGAAGACCCTTCCAGCAACCTCCATAGTTTTGACCCCCTCATACTGCTCATAATCCCCATATTCGTTTTTTTTCCATTTTGACAGACTCATAAGTATGGTGGAAATTTTGGCATTGTTTATTCCGTAATCCTGCACATTTTCCCATTTGGGGTGTCTTGAGCTAATGGCAAAAACACCCTGCACGCATTTTCTTAAAAGAATGATGTCCTTTATCCCCATTTCCTCTACAAAATGGGAAATCGCCCTGACCAAAATATCTTCTTCATCTGCCTTATCTAGCAATGCTTCCATAAGTATCTGGGATATGATGGCAGATGATTTCATGCACTATATTTTATCTGCGAACTATATTAATTTTCTCAGTTGTTCCCATTGGTTGTCATTATCATTCATCTTAATACCGACGGAAATCCCTCATAAATAATGACAACTGATATGGTCGGTGCCAACCCATTCGCCAATGTCACTCGCATTGAATCCTCACAGGAACTATTGGATCTCGCATTTGGAAGGGCCATGAAAATCGCACCACCACAATTGAGAGGGGCAGACCCTCTTGTAAAGAACAGGGAGTACGAACGAAACCGTATTAATACCGCGGCCAATGTATTGGCTGATCGACTCTATCGCATAATCTCTCAATTTCCATCCTTGAATGTGGTTCATCCGCTTTATTTGGAACTCGCCAACATCTTGCTGGGCAAGGATCGTGCAAACGGTGTTGATGAACTCAAACGAGCATTGGGGGCTCTTCAAGGTACTGTCAACCTAATACGAAATGTTGAAACAGAATTGAATGAGAAACTCAATGGGACTTTCACGAAAACCCAGAATATTGAAATACGGAATGCCGCATTCGGGCGTTTTTCAAGCATTGTTTATCAGACTGAACCGCATTTGGAAATCCTGCGAAAAGCTCAAGAAACCCTTTCAACACTTCCCGGCTTCAATCCCTTGCAACCCAGCGTTGTTGTTGCTGGGGTTCCCAATGTGGGAAAGTCATCTTTTGTAAGGAATGCCACCTCTGGCAAACCGAATGTGGGTTCATACCCATTCACCACAAAACGGCTTGTTTTTGGTCATCGAAAGTTTGGTTTTGTATCTGTTCAATTTTGTGACACCCCTGGTATCTTGGATCGTTCCTTGAAAGAAAGAAATGAAATTGAACTCATGGCAATTGCCGCTCTGAAGCATATCAGTGATATTCTGCTGGTGATCATTGACCCATCCATTTCTGCTACCTACCCTGTTGAGCAACAACTTAAGCTTGTTTTGGAATTTGCCGAGTTTTATCCGCAGGCTGAAATCCTGCTCGTAGTCAACAAATTGGACCTTATTTCCAAACAAGACCGCGAGCAAGTGGAAACTGAAATACAGAGGTTCCTTTCAGACCATCCAATCAATTTGGATTCTGAGCATGGCGTACACTTTATTTCCAGTTTCAGCAAAGATGACATCTCCCAAGTCATGGATTCAATCAATCATATTGTGAAGACAAAATTACTGAAAAGTCACAAATTCCAAGTACTGACAGACCCTGAAATTGCTGAAGACCAATTGACTTTACAGGAGGTAGTTGATGAGGAGGTGTTCTTTGATGACGATGAGGAATACTTAGATCTAAGCATGTAGGCACATACTGTCGAACCTTCTAGCCCAAAAAGACACTTGTTAGCTGGTTATGTTGGGCATCCACAATTATGTGGTTCTCCGCCACTTCGCGTATAGCTGACCCTATACGTAAATCCTTGATGTAGGTAAATTGCACTTGTGCCGCGAAAAAATCCACCAATATTTGTTTTGATGATTGTGCATATTTATTAACTACCATTTGTTAATTATGTATGGTTATATGGTAAACTTCGAAAAAGTTCTGAAAGAAGAGCGGAAATATCTCGCCAAGAACGAGCCGACATTTTATCAGGCTGATCCCGATGGGAGAGTATTTGTCGGTAAGGTTGGAAGATTGGCGACGGGTGAGGATATTAGGATACGTATCGAAATTCCAGAATTTTATCCAATTGTCAAGCCTACCGTTACAGTAATGCCTGAAATGGTGCATCCAAATGTTGATGGAAATGGACGTTTGGATTTGCGATTATTGAATGAATGGGAACCTTCATACAGGGTGAAGGATATAATTGCCGCCGCACGAAGGCTTTTCATACACAGCCGAAATCTTGCCCGCAAACGGGTTGAAAGGCATGTGGCTCAAACACCACGCCCTGTTGAACCACAACCCGTACTTGACATGGAGCTTGAACAATTGCAAAATCGTGTTGCAGACCTGCAAAAGCAACTAAGCAAAATCGAAAGGGAAACAAGGGAAAAACGGGAAGCCTCATTTAAGAGACAGGGCGTTCAAGTTGTCACAAATGCATCACCAGAATTGGAACTGAAGGCGGAACTGCAGGCTCTTGGAGACTTGCTGGAATTGCTTGACATTAAATTCGAAGATGCGGAAATCGACCAAACGGACTTTTTCAGATTGTTCAAACATTACATGGCCATGAAATTCAAAACAGAAGAGAAATTGGCAGAATTAAGTGGAGGATATAATTATGTCGTATCAAACAAAAAGAAGACAGAAGAGCCTATTAGATCATAAGGCTGACTTATATGCCGCCATCGCGACAATTGACAGGTTGGCGACACATTTTGACAGGGGCATGGTTGAAGAAACCTTATATCGGAGACAAATGAAAGCGGCCATCTCCGACGTCTTCAAAGCTCAAATGGCTTTGGAAGAACACGGCTTTACCATTGAGGACTTCATCAAGGAGCGGAAATTGGATGAAAAGTTTCCTGAAGGTGTTAAACGGCTGAATTTGGTTCAGGGACTTGAACGTGAAGAGGACACTTCACTTTCCTTTACTAAACTCAAGGATCTTCCTGTCAAATCGGCAGATTATGTTGCCAATGCCATCGAACTGATTGATGTGCTAAGACTCAGATCAATCGCGAGAGTGGAAATGATTGTCCCGTTGCTTGATGAAATGTACAATATTGTGAAAGAATTCCCCAATCTAGGTCCTGATCATTGGGTTGCTGTTGAGATCGACGGATGGAGAAAAGCATTACTCGATGAAAGCCCTAGCATGACCCTTCCAGAAGAAGATGCGGAACGTTTGGAATTTGAGGCTTCACGGTGGCTCAATGAATTCCGAAGTCAAATCAGCAAAATTGGTGGTTAGAATGGGTCTTCGTGATATCGAACGCAAAATCAGAATGAAAAGTGCCTATCAGGAAAAAGAAGCGGAACTCATGTTGACTGAACTTGACTTGTTAATTGAGAACTACCGGAAACTGGAAAAACAATTAAAGGAATTTGAAAAGAAACATGGCAAGAAAATCAAGGAAAACAGGGAATATTATGAAAAATTGTCCGAATTCAGAAGGGAGCTTGGTCTCCCCGAAGAAATTGGTGTCTATGATTGGAAAGAAAAACCATCTTTTGTAGATAAACTTACTGGAAAGGGTTACTACGACGAAATCGCAAATGAAATTTTGGAAATTGGCAAGGAGTCCATGCGAGAAACTGGTGGACTAATGTCTGTCGCCGAAGTAACCCTTCGTCTGAACAAACGCCGACCAGGAAAGATCATTCCTCCAAAAGATGTTATTCGGGCATTGGAATCCTTGAAGAAATCTGGTCTTATACAAAATCTCAAGCAACTGGATTCTGGCACAAAAATTGTGGAATTTGTCTCTGTTGACCTTTCAAAGGATCAAGAAAAGGTATTGAGCCTTGCATCAAGAAAAGGTGGAATGTTGACCCTTGAAGAGTTGCTGATCAAGACCAAATGGCCTATGGAACGTGCCACCCGTGCTCTTGACGCCATGGTACAGGATGGGCTTGCACTAAAGGATGACGACTATTCTGAGGGAATCCGCTATTGGTTCCCTGCTTTGGGATGATGGCTGTGCGATTCCACAACACGTATGGAAATAATATATATTCTTGTTTGCTAGGAGTGAAATAAGAGTGAGTAGCAATCTTTATGCACGAGCCCAACACTTTGCAAAGCTTGCAGTCGAGGCGGATAACGCAGGAAAGCATGGTGAAGCAATCAACTATTATCTCCAAGCCGCAGAGATACTTGTTGAAATGACCAAATTCACCTCTAACCCTCGACTTGTGGAAACTTACCAAAATCGTGCAAAATCATATGTTGCACGAGCCAAGGACTTGAAGAAAGAACTGAAAAAAGTGAAAAAACCTACCAGGTCCGGAAAAGGTAACGACGATGACGAGGAATCCGAGCTCGATGATGCACTCGCAGATGCTATAGTCACAGAAAAACCCAATATTTCCCTTGATGATGTGGCAGGTCTTGAAGATGTCAAGATTGCCCTCAGGGAGGCCATTGTCTTACCATTAATGCGACCTGATCTATTTACTGGGGCTCGAAGACCATGGAAAGGAATTCTTCTCTTTGGACCACCTGGGTGCGGAAAGACTATGATCGCAAAAGCGACAGCAGGAAACATAGACGCAACATTCTTCAATATTTCTGCCGCCCATCTTGTGAGCAAGTGGTTGGGCGAATCTGAAAAATTAGTGAAAAGACTGTACGAAATGGCCAAAGAAAAACAACCCAGCATCATTTTTATTGATGAGGTCGATTCGTTGACACAAGCCCGTGGCGGTTCTGAAAATGATGCCATGAGAAGAATCAAAACTCAGTTGCTGACCAGCATGGAGGGTCTTACCAGTGACCCGCAAACAAGGGTTGTAACTATTGGTGCAACAAATATTCCATGGGAAATTGATTCTGCATTTCGAAGACGGTTTGAAAGAAGGATTTATGTTCCAGTCCCTGACTTCGATGCCAGGAAAAAAATATTTGAAGTGAATACAAAAGGGGTTGAGTTAGACAGTTCAGTTGATTTTACTGAGTTGGCAAAGCTCACTGAAAATTACTCTGGGTCTGATATTGCCACTATCTGTCGAGAAGCTATCTTCATCCCCATTCGTGAACTTGATGCAAAAGGGGCAATCTCAGACACAAGCATAAAGGCAAGACCTGTGACACAGCAAGACTTCTTGACAGCACTTAAGAATGTCAAATCTTCTGTTAGCCTTGAAGAACTTCAAAAATTTGAAGATTGGGATCGTGAATACGGAGCAGGATAAAATATGTCTATCCGGGAAAAAGCCAAAAAGTATCAAAAAAAGGAAAAGGAAAGTCAACAGGAAACAGATCATCCTGTTGATTCCCCTCAATCTGTAGTTGAAGAAAAACAAACTCAACCTATAACTAGCCAACCTATAACTAGTGAAGGCATTCAAAAAACTGACGTTACAACAGTTCCCCCTCCAGAGCTCTTGTTTCAGCAACTTATTCCTGGCTGGGTTAACAAACCATGGATGTATATCAAACCCTCCCATCCTTCACAACTTAATTCATGGATACAAGGATGGAAGAAACTGATCTTGGATTATTGTCGAATATTTGTCAAGCATGTCATTAATTTAATGGAACTGCAAAATGTCCATCCATTCAGAAACCAAAAAAATGGAAAAACCCTCTCTCTACCACAATTGACCACAATTATTGATTCAATGGTCGATGAGGGTCTGGCCAAATGGTTGGACGACAGCAAAATTCTGGCGCGGATTTATTATAAGCCCATTGATCAATGGGCTGACGAGATATACAACTATCTTCTTGAAACTGGAAAAGCTGCCGAAGTTCTTACCTTCATGGAATTTCGACAAATGGATACCGATTGGAGTTCCCTTCCAGAAGAGGATCTCAAACTTATCCTTAAATCATTTGTAGATGAAGGAAAGGCAAGGTTTGTCACAAAAGAAGAAGATGCAGTTGAATTTGTCTTTTAACCCAAAAAAATTAGAAAGGGTCAAATAAAACCTGTAATTTACATCTCATATGTATTCTACTAAAATTCCTGGGACAAAATACGAAGTTGCAATTGAACGTGATGGTGGGATTTGGTACATCCGTGTAAAGCTTTATGGCAATGTTGAATCAGAGGAAGTTCTTCCGCAAATCACACAGACGATTCTTGAAAAGAAATTAATGAACGTTCTTAAGGAAGTTAATGTACATCTGAATGACCTTCAGTTCAAAATGTTGTTCACCACTTTGACCAATCAACTCCCCCATCTTGTCAAAGATGACACTCCTGATGCAGTATTGCCGTCCACTGAACAATTAAAAAAGATAGATGAATTGGAAAAAACAGTGAAGAGCCTTGAAAAAACAATTGAGACATTGCTTTCACGCATTGAACGTTTGGAAGAGCATCTTGCCTAATTTTCTTTCATGTAGGTCACTTTGAGCTTCTCTCTTCTTGCAGGTATAATAATGCTATTTCCAGTTTCATCATCAACAATTAAGGTTATTGGCAATTTTCCCTCCAACGCTTCATCAATCAATGAAAGCCTTTCCTCTGCCGCAATTCTCTGTTCCTCACTCTCTGCCATGTCCCTTGCATAACCCACTTTTTCCTGAATGTCAAGCAATATTCCCTCAACATTTCGGATCCATGTTTGAGGGTTTATCCCTGGTTCTATTTTAATTCCCAGTTCTGGGATCTCAACAATTCCAGTTTCTGCCCTGACCACTTTGGTTGTAAAATCCACATCATCTTCTACAAAATATTCATATCTTGTGTGACCCTTTGAATTTATGTTCGCGAAGTCAGTTTTCCTTAAACCGCATTTCTTGCAGAAAAAAGAAATCATATGGAAATCATCATAGTAGGGGATTTGCAAAAGCCTCTGGATGAGTTGTGCTTCCTCATTCCCACAGGACGGACAGGTCATGGGAATGAACTCAAGCTTTTCTTCTTGACTTAAATATTCTACAAGGTCTTCTTCATTCATCTATAAAATAACCTGAAACAAACTTAATAAAATTGCCCAAAGCATACAAAAATGCAAGGTATTTGTCGCTTTCCCATTTATTTTTCACCATCAATTTCCATTTTCTTGTCTCCTTACGAATATCTTCATTACCCCATTGTTCCCTTGTAATATTGATGAAACTCATTGTTGCCATGACTGGCGGATCTGGTGCACAATATGGTTTGCATATCATAAAAACCCTGCTCGACTTGGGTCATGAGCCAGAAATCGTGATTTCTCCTGCCGCTATAAAAGTTCTTGAATTGGAAGTCGGAAACAGCTATCGTTCAATCCTGTCAAATGTGGAAGTACAATATGATGTCAATGACATCGCTGCTCCGATTGCCTCTGGGACTCATAGAAACGATGGAATGATTATTGCCCCATGTTCCATGAAGACAATTGCCGCAATTGCATCTGGATATACCCAAAATTTAATTCACAGGGCTGCTGATTGCATGCTGAAAGAAGGAAGAAAGCTTGTGCTGTTATTCAGGGAAACCCCTCTCAATCTTATCCATCTGAAAAATCTTACTTTGCTTAAAGAGGCTGGAGCTACAATCATGCCTGCTGCTCCTGGTTTCTATTATCACCCTAAGACTGTAAACGACCTAGTGGACTTCATTGTTGCAAAAGTGCTTAGTCAATTTGGGATTCCCCATCCCCGATTTGCCCCTTGGGATCCTGAAAAAGCAAAAGAAGATTTATTGGAGGATAACTCATGATTTGCCCTCGCTGCTCGCGATTGGATGGAAAAAAAATTCCAATGAAAGTTATTAAAAGAAAGGGTGGATTCCATAAGCAAACCAAATTTCAATGCAAAAATTGTGGACTCATCAGGATGAAACCCAATAAACCTCGTCCATAAACTTTCTCTCATGCTCTAGGACCAAAAATTCCTGTCCCTATTCGCAGATGCGTTGATCCTGCAAGCAGGGCTTCCTTCCAATCATTTGTCATACCAGCAGAATATAGAAAATTCGAACCAAACACTTCTTGTGAAATTCTTTTCCCTTCCTTGAATTTGTTAACCAACTCTTCCCTTGTCCACCTTGGATTTGCCATTACCATAAGTCCTCTAACATTCAATCCCTTGCTTTTTCCTAAATCTGCCAATTTTCTGACTTCATCAATAGACCGTACCCCATGTTTACTTTCCTCTCCACTTAAGTTAAACTCTATGAGGATTGATCCATTATATTCCAAATTTGCTAATCTGTTCATTACTCTTTCCGTTTCTACTGCATGGATCATCATGGCAATTGATGCAACATCTTTTGCATGTCTGCGTTGTAGTGGTCCAATGAAATGCCAATTAATGTCCCGACTTCCAACTTCTTTTGCCTTTGCAATCAACTCTTGTGCATAATTCTCTCCGAAATCATGAATGCCCACATCAAGAGCAGCAACAATTGCATCAACAGGGTGCTTTTTTGAAACTGCAACAACCGTTGGATGTTTTATGCCATGTTCTTCACAAATCTCATCAATCTGCTCATTTAACAAGTTCCATCGATCAGATATTGTCTGAACCCATTTTTCGTGATTCACTTCTTATCACTTCTAAGTTTAATCCTAATTGATTTTCTCCTCTATTTTACTTTTCATTTCTCTCTAACTGACTGATCAAAACTGCAACAATTATCAGAAATCCTCCAAAAAATGACATGATGGATATTCTTTCTCCCAATATCACCATTGATGCTATTGCACCACTCAATGGAATGATGTTTGTACTAGGTGCTACTCTGCTTGGTCCTAATTTCTCTATTGATTTGTAATGGATAATATATGCGAACACAGATGAGACCAACCCCATAAACAATAACCATTCAATGGATTCCAAATTCAACGAATAAATTCCATTCACTGAATTTATTGAAAAGGGTGCAAGCAGTATTGTACCAAAAATTATCGACCATCCTGTAATTGTAATACTGGACAACCCATTATTGCTTGCCTTTTTTGAAAAAGAAAATGACAATGCCCAAATGGACGCAGCTAATAATATCAAAAGATTGCCAATTAATTTTCCATACTCAATATCC
>WAKA01000033.1 GCA_015523565.1 Candidatus Heimdallarchaeota archaeon
CAATAGGACAAATCAGTTGCAACGAAATTCGTACAAAGGGGATGAAGGATTTTGGAATTTGTCTTGAAAAATAAATGAAAAACGGAAACTCTTTTTCAATCATCATTTATATAAAATCTAGGAGAAATTTCTTTAAAAGATATCCATTTAAAAGAGTCAATCCATTTAACAGAAGCCAATTTGTTTACATTTTGTTGAAATCAATAATGACATGGATGACAACGAACCTGCAATGAATTCAAAAAGTTAATGCAAAAGCAATGGCGCCATAGGTAGGATTATAGAATTCAGAAAATATGGACAAGATCATTAATTACAATGTCAATGATTTCAGGCACAAAAGAAAGATTGCCATCCCACATATCCAATTCTATTGAAAATTTCTCTTTAATTTGCTCTAAGATATTTCTCAATGCAATTCGAAATTCACGTGTTTCCCTGTCAGCAAGAATTACAGCAATTGCCTCTTCGTTCTTTTCAACCATAATTTTCATACCACCTGCATCAATTGTCCGTAAGGTTGCTGAGGATGGAGAAACTTCACTTAATAGACCCATTATGGCCGAAAGAATCCCACTGAAAACGACGCCTTCCAAGTTGGGATTTGACCACCCCTCTTTGGTAATGATCCCACTTGTGATCAATCTTCCGTCAGAACTGATAAGCAAGAACGTAGGAGGAGATATAGGAATATTTCTCAAGATTAATTCAAAGAGTTTGTGAAAATGTTCTTTTTCAGAATTTTCATCAATCATTTGAAGTTGGGTGTCTCTGATAATCTTTCGAATTTTATTGATTAAACTAAGGTTTTTGCGTTTTTTTCCAGGGATAGAGAGGATAGATGAGGCATAAGTTAAAATGTCGTTGCTTTCTTTAATGACATTATGGCGTTGATTAGTCAAGATATTAGAATAGCCCTCCAACAACATTTTTAGGGAATCCCATGCAAGATAGATAGATTTTTCCAAGTCATTTTCCATGCGATGAAATAAAGAGGTGACTATTTCAACAAATGAAAATTTCACTTGATCAAAACCAGCCTCACAACGAAGATTATTGGAAAGTACTATATCCCCTGCGGAAAATGCCAACGAAGATGCGGTTAAGTATTGTTTGAAGGCCTCATCATAAAGAAATTGATTTCTTGCTTTTCTTGCGAAAAACTCATATCCTTTTGCAACCCAATAAGGGTCCCCCAAATCATTTTCAGCGTCTTTTAAAGCACTGTAATAGAATTTTTCAGCCATTTTAAGATCATCTAATTGTTCATAAGAGTTGGCAAGAAGAATAAAATATTTTTGCCTAATCGAGGGGGGAACTTTTTGCAATAGAGGTCCAACAATTTTTTTAGGGTCCAATACTTCTAAAATAGCAGATCCACTTTCTGGAAAATATTTGTGATAAATTTCAGAAATGTGAATACGACATAATACGTCTAGCTCCTCCCTGCCATTTAGCTGAACAAGAGGAAGTAAGCGTTTGTAAAGTTCAAGTGCCAAATGAAATGTTTCACGTTCTTGATAAGACTTTGCAACATCATACACCCCGTCAAGTGCCAAATCAATATCAGTGTCAATTGTCTCCATATCTGAGAGATTAGACAAGATTTCATAGGCTAAAAAATAAACACGTTCCAAGGTTTCAGAATCTAAGTTTCCCCCTTTTCGAACAATAGAAAGAATTTGTCCAATGAAGTTGACATCAAATTTTTGTATATCACTTTGGAAGAGTAAATGGATTGCGTCTTCAAGGTTAAGTTGGCTTTCCTCTTTTATTTTTTCTGGATGCTGAACAAGTTCATCAACTTCTTGAAAAAATCGGGAGGCTGAATAATAACCTCCCCTTTCACTGACCAATTTCATTGCCTTTTTAACAAGAGAGTTTATTGTACCATCATAAGAAAAAAGGGAATAAATTTTTGGATTTTTATAGTCCGGGTGAAAAACCTTGTAGAAAAGAAGTTTACCTTCTTTGAATTTTCGAGCGGATTCTGGTTTTTGCCTTCGTTTTTTAATTTGAAGCGAAATGTCAATCATAAGCTGTCGAAGCTCATTTTCAGGGATATCTGGATCGGAGGAGAAGTATTGAATCCAAGCAATTTTATGTGTTTGTTCTTCACCAATAAGAACAACAGACTTTCCACATATCTCTTGCAATGATTTATTATTTGCCGGCAATTATTTAAATATTGAAAAGATTTGATTTAAATCCTATCAATCTAGTTTGGCATGATGCCAATATTATTTCAAAAGTCTACAGAAGTAAGAAGATTATCGCAAAAAGCCTCAGAACTCAAATTGTTCATCATTTTTCAGAAAGGCAAATTCATCATTGGCTATTTTTGAATAAATACAGTTATTGTAAAAGTTTCTGATACATGATGATAAGGTATGTTGACATTTGATCTTATATAATATTTTTAGAGAATCAGTTCATGGAAAATTTATTTCAAAAGTTGTCCATCCCTACACCTTATGAAGCTAACCATGCAGATTTCATCTTTAGATTTTTGTTGTACAGTGTTTTGATTATAGTAGCAATTATCCAAACACTGTGCTTTTTCAAAAAAGCAAATGCAGAAAAGAAAAAATCCATGATTGGAAGAGAAATATTGTGGTATTATAAAATAGCATTAATTGGGATATGCCTTATGATTGGAAACCTCTTTTTTAGTTCAATGTCAATGTATTTAACTCATGGAAAATTTATGCTTTTTGGTCATCAAAAATCAATTCTTTATCTTTCAGGGAATCTGCTATTATTTTTTGGGTTAGTGAAAATATCATTGTCTGTTATTTCATTAACCCAAAGGACTCAAAAGATTTTTTTAATGGCATTTAATTTTACGGTAGCTATAGGAATCATTGGGTTCATAACAATAATCTGGAATTTTCTCGAACCCAGTACCCTGTTCTTAAATGAGAATATTGATAAGATTCTTGCAGGCTTTGGTTTCCTTTTTTTAAGTGTACTAATTTTAACCACGTTATTTCTATTAAGGGAATTTGAAAATAACCCTAGCAAGATGGAAAGTTTAAGGATTAAGCTTTTGTTAACTGGAATAATGGTTCAAATTGGACAATTAATTGCCCGTATTGCAATTTTAGTTTTTGAGTCAAATTCGAGAATTATGAAAATTTTTTCATTTTATGTATCACCACTTATTGATTTTATAGGATATCCAATAAGCATTTTTTTTATTTGGTGGTCAATTTTTACACCAAATTGGCTGTATATTAGATCAGGAGTGGTTCCAAAAGAATTTGCCAAGATATTAAAAGAATAAAATAGAATCCAATTTGTGAGCTCCATACGAAGCACAAGAATTATTGGGCTGAGAAGCAAACATCTAGATCAAGGTTTTTTAATATCTATGAAGAAAGAGAATAGGTGTTCGAATGGATCCATTCTCATTAGATGACATATTTGATAAATTTGCCAAACCAGTCGTTCCTATTTTTAAAAACAGGAATGCATTGCGTTCAAGTTTTGTACCGAATTACCTCCCATTCAGAGAAAATGAAATGAAACAGTTAGCAAGCATTGTAGGACCAGTGATTGCAGGAGGAATGCCAAGTAATGCATTTCTTTATGGAAAAACAGGGTTAGGGAAAACAGTGGTTACAAAAGCAGTTCTTAATGCACTTCAAAGAAAAATCCAAGAGCTTGAAAAGAGTGTACTTGTTGCTTTCATCAATTGCCAAATGATAGACACAACATATAGAGTATATGCACATTTATGCGAAGCAATAGGTGTAGAAGTACCAATTACAGGACTTCCAACAGATGAAGTGATAAAAAAATTCACTACTAACTTGGATGATAAGAACACCCATTTAATAGTCGTTTTAGATGAGGTGGATTTTCTACAGAAAAAGGATTCAAAAACATTATATGGGTTAACCCGAATCAACACCCAATTAAAGAGATCCAGTTTAAGTTTAATAGGAATTACAAATGACGTAATGTTTAAGCAAAACATAGATGCCCGGGTTCGTAGTACATTGACTGAACAAGAAATTGTATTTTTACCATATGATTCAAACCAATTGAAGGAAATAATATTACAAAGGGCAGAAATCGCCATTCATCCAAATATTTTATCGGATGGGGCAGTTAACCGAGCAGCGGCAATTGCAAGTCAAGAGCATGGAGATGCACGAAGAGCCCTAGATTTAATTAGAGTAGCAGGAGAAATAGCAGAAAGAGAAGGGGCAAGTAAAATAACGGAAGAACATGTAAAACAAGCCGAACAAGTGATTGAAGTGGATGCGGTTACTGAAGTTTTAAGTGCTCAACCAATTCATTCAAAGGCTGTTTTGGTTTCTCTTTATTTATTAGAAACAACAACTAAAGAAAATAGTGAACCGATTACAACTTCATTGCTTTATCAGAAGTATATGGAAATTTGCAAAGAATTACATGTTGACAGCCTTACACAGAGACGAGTTGGTGATTTGATTAATGAACTTGATTTACTCGGCATGGTTAAAGCAACTGTAATTAGTAAGGGAAG
>WAKA01000034.1 GCA_015523565.1 Candidatus Heimdallarchaeota archaeon
TAAGACCAAATACTGTACAATACTGGAGAGTCATTGAAGCAATTAAAAAACTTATGGATACTTCTGCAAAGTTTCATGGAACTGGGGTTGCTTGACACAAAAACCCTTCAGACCTTTTTCTTCTATAAATTCACGGAACGTAAGCTTCTCACCTACGACTTCATTGGATTTGAATCCACCCAAACAGAATTCGAAACGGAAGAGGAAGTCGAAAAAGCAAAAGAGGATGAAAAGGGTCCCATCATTATCTGCGTCGATACTAGTGGTTCGATGCACGGTATTCCTGAACGGGTGGCGAAACCCCTCTGCTTCGCCATTCTGAGGGTTGCGCTACTCCAAAACAGGAAATGTTACCTCATTTCCTTTTCCACAGGAATCAAAACAATTGAGCTTACTGACTTCAAGAAGAATCTTGCCTCACTCATTGAGTTTCTTTCACACTCTTTTCATGGAGGCACTGATGCGGCTCCTGCACTTGAAGAATCACTTCGAATGATTGAAACTGAAGATTACAGGAAAGCTGATGTTCTCATGATCTCTGATTTCATTATGGGAAACCTTCCTGAATCTACTGTATCCAAGATAAATGAATTCCAAGAAAATGGGACTCGATTCCACAGCTTAGTTATTGGACGATCTGAAAATCACAGGGTAGTTGAGGTATTCGACAACAATTGGATTTACAATATGGATTCCTCCAATCCATTCAAACAGATATTGCAAAAACTTGATACTCTTAGACAAAAGGAAGCAGATGTGGAAACTAAATAACCCTCTGTTTTTGTGAAGCAGTATGTCTGATAAAAACTATCCAAATTGTAATGTTGAATTAGTGCTGGGTTAATTGTTCAATCGTATCAATATTCTTTATATCGTGGACTTATCCTCAGTTCGTGGTTGATTAAATTGCTTGATCAAAGAATAGAAGTGGATTGCATTGTCTTTTGGCTGTGTTGCCTTGGTAGCCCTTTGGGTAAGGAATACGATAAGAATGTAAAAATTGACTGTTGTGACCAATGCCAAGGTTCCAAGCAAGGGATTGATGGTGATTCCATACACTGACAACCCAATGAGCTGGATGAAAAGAATCCCGAACAATACCTGTAGCATCGCTTTTTGAAGGTTAGGTGTTAAAAGTGATCGGAAACCATTTGTGTTGTACAGGTCGATCAGAAAAATAACAATTTGCACAGACTGGCCAACTATGAACAGAATTACCAAGGTAAACAGAGATATGTGCCTAAAAGAAACTGTTCCTCTCTGTAGATATGTAGTGTAAATTATGTGTAGGTTTGAATAGAGGAAGATGAAAATGGGTGTAAATGTCGTCCAATTCAATAGGTACCTTGACGGGAATTTCAATGAAAAATTTATTTCATAGATTTCGAGCCTTATATTTTTCCAATAGTTGAAAAAGAAAACATAAATTGCAGTCAACAATGCTTAGGTAAGCAAATATATCCCTACAAGTTTTAAAGTGGTTTCATTTGTGAAAAAACGATTGCTCCCATAAATTTCGCTGGCTAAGTCATCAAGAACCAGCAAAGGAGTAAGGTAAATCATGACTGCTACAACTTGATATAGGAAACCACGTAATGTTAAAAGCCTGAATACGTTGTCTGTATCGGCAATTGCAATGTAAAAGAAGAAGAGGAACAGGATGGTGATTTGCATCATGGTTATGCCCAGAACATAAAACAATAAGACCAGCTCCAAAAGGAGAAATAGTGTCCAGTTGTGGATTGCTTTTTTCTGGAAGGTTTCCCATGCCACTTTTGGATTCTCAAATCGAGCTTTATTTTCTTGAGCTTTTGGGTTGGAGTCCATATGGAATAGTTTCCCATTTCCTAAAAAATTTTCCTGTTGTCCTTCACTGTTTAGACTACTGAGCATCCCATTGACTAATGTTCACCCTGTTGGGTTAGGGGATACTTGTCCCAATCATTTTCCTCTATCTCCTCTTTAAGCCTTTTGTCTTTTGCCAATTATGGGTATTCAAGATGTCCTTGAAAAACTCGAAAAGGAAGACTCAGAACAGCGTGAAAAGAACCTTCCAAAGGAGGTGAGGAATCGTTCCCTCACAAGAGATTCAGGTAAGTTCCTTGCCATGCTCTGCCGTATGGTCAATGCAAAGATCATTGTTGAAATCGGCACCTCTGTAGGCTATTCAACCATTTGGTTGGCAATGGCCGCAAAGAGTACTGGTGGCATGGTCATCACCTATGACATTGACCCCAAAAAAGTGGAGAAAGCTAGGGACAATCTGCAAGAGGCAAAACTTGATGGAGTTGTCACCTTTATCCTTGGAGACGTGTCTGATCTACCCGAAACGATTAACCTTGCTTTCTTCGATCAGGAAAAGAAGGATTACCTCCGACATTTCAAGTTGCTCTTCCCCCATATCCGGAAAGGTGGTGTTATTGTGGCGGATAACGTGATTTCACATCAGGAGGAATTGCAGGATTATATTGGGCATGTCCGATCCCGTCCCGAATGCAACAGCATACAGATCCCTCTTGGAAAGGGTCTGGAGGTGACCTACCGACTCAGAAAAGATGAGTTGGATGCTTTCTGGCAAGAACCGTTAATAATAAGTGGTCGAAAATCTAGCCAAACCTTTCCAAATGCGTTTTTTCAAACCAAACTATGTATATTGGAATTGGACAAGCAAGCAGACTATTAGGTGTCTCCGTCACAACAATGAGGAGGTGGGATAGAAGCAGAAAATTTTCTGCAGACAAAAGGAAACCATCGTAGATACCTGCTCTCCCGTTTCCAGCAACAAAAAGGAAATGACAGGGTGGCATTTGGCTATGCTAGAGTCAGCAGTCATAAGCAAACAGTCATGAAAATGCCGCAAAAATGCTGGTCAAATA
>WAKA01000035.1 GCA_015523565.1 Candidatus Heimdallarchaeota archaeon
ATAAAGTTCCATTAAATAACTAAGGGAGATTTACTATAATTTGAAAACTCTCTTTTTTATTTAATCCAAATTCAGATAGAGTCCGAAAATTTAAAATAGCTATAAATGATGTTGTTTCTCACTTTGGTGATTAGAATGGATATAAAACAACGTCAAAGAAACAATACGTGGCTATATTTAGAGATAATTGGGGCAATATATTCACAATCGCCAGTTATTGTCACTAGCTTTTTTAAAGAAGTTCCGATTTTCGGAGATATTGCACACCTTTGGATTTATCTTTTTATTTGGAGTACAATTCCAGGAATAGTAGGGGTTATTATATTAAGTTTTTATTTTGGTTGGAATGACTTTAAATCAAAATTAATACTGCATATATTTATCTTGACAGAAATTGTCAAAATTACATATTTTGCTTTTTCTAGTTTACTCAATGAAATATCTGTAGTTACGCTAGAGTTAATGACAGTTCTCGTTATTTTTATGATTTTAGGAGGAACTGGGGCCGTATTCCAATTATTGGAAGAAATAAACCACCATTTGCACAATATCAATAAGGTTTCTGATGCATTAATTACTGGAAAGTATGAATTCAGAATTACAGATGAAAAAACATTAAATGACAGGACTTTTGGAATAATTGCCATGTCATTGAACAATGCCATTGATTTAACAGAGAAGCTTGTAAAGAATATGAATGCCACACAAGAAATTATTTCAGCATCAGAAGAGCTTTCATCAGTTGCAGATGAAATATCCGCTTCATCTGAAGAAGTAGCATCTTCAAGCCAATCCATGTCAGACGTAGCAAATCAGCAAGCTCAGCATGTTCAAGAGATATTTGACAAATTACAATATCTTGATAAGGCAATAACGGAAATTATTGATCAAATTCAACAAAATTCAGAGGTAGTCAGCAAAATTGCATTACAAACCAATATTTTGGCTTTAAATGCGGGTATTGAAGCAAGTAGAGCAGGTGACTATGGGAGAGGTTTTGCAGTTGTTGCAGAAAATGTCAGGCGACTTTCAGAGGAATCAAAAAATGCGGCGGAAAATATCATATCAGTATCAGATGTAATTACAGAAACGTTAAAGGCTGCGTTTGAGGATATTAGGTTTAAGATTGAAGAAGTTTCCGCACTTTCAGAAGAAACAGCAGCATCCTCTGAAGAAGTGGCATCAACATCAGAAGAAATGAGTTCTGCAATGGAAGAGATGAGTGCGGCGGCAAATAATTTAAAAGCAACAGGAGAAAGAATTATGAAATTCATCAAAGAAAACAATCTGGATCATCTTTTAGAAGAAAAAGACAATAAAGAATAAAAGTGAATTATATTTTTGTTATCTTTAGTTTGACTATCCCTGATGATCCTTTTATCTTCAGTATAGAATCTTTTTTTTCCAAGATATTTCCATTTTCAATTTGGACAGCATAGTTTGGGAAATGAAGTGAAGGAATAAATATTTCAGATATACCAGTTCCTTCTGCAATGTAATGGAAAACAAATGTTTTTTTGTGAAATTTCAGCTTTATTGGATATCCTTGTGTTTTAATGGGGTATGGTCTACAAAAAGCTGAAACTGCACGACCACCACTGTTTATATCATTTTTTTCGAGTTGCTGATCCCTTGAAAAAATTGAAAGGTCTTCCAAATTCCAATTATCACCCCATTCATTTGTATTATCGCTGGTATAATTCCAAATTGCAGTATGCAAAAGGAGGTCTTCCATGATTTCATAATAGACATTCAATGCCTTTGCCTGTTTGGAAAAATCACCAGAATGATATGATTTCTTATTGTCCAAATCAAACGGAACACCAAATTCACCAATCAAAGTTGGAATTCCACCATGTATTTGTTGAGAATTTTCAATTCTTTTATTCAATTGCCGTCGAAACATCCTCTTTATTCCCCATGGGAAAAAGACAGGACGTTTTGTTTCAATATCCACATTTACCCAAAGCTGAAATTTTTTGGTGAATAGGGTTAAACCGTCATACCAATGAGAGGCGTTTACAACACCTTTTGCATCTGAATTTTCCCAGTGAATTGTATTTGCCGAAGGGGTACCTTCAAGAAATATCAATGAATCAGGTATAATTTCACGGATAAGTCCAGTAAATTTTATTGCAAATGGACGAAGGTAATCCTTGAAAAATTCTTGACCAAGAATTGCAAAATGGTTTGGATGTAAAACTTCATCCCCCTTTTCATTGGGTTTCCACACATTCTCGTTTATCCAAATTGCACTGTCAGGGTCTTTCCAAATTGAAATGCCTTCTGGATTTAAGATATCACGTTTAATTTCTCCAATACCAGACCATTTTATGCCATAAACCTTGATTTCCAAAGTTCGACCATATGCTGCCTGCATTGCTTCAAACGGTGAAAAAAATTTGCCTGGGATTGGAAGTTCTGGAAGGTCTGTAATATTCCTATATCCAATATAACCATTGCTAGGTTCATTCATGGTTCCAAATCCGATGACATGTTCCATTGAAGATAACTGTAGGGCTACCTGTGTCAAAGAGGAAAAATAATGTTGTTGCAGATAATCTTGAACATTCTCATCTTCAATTATCAGATTGGGTGCAAATTTTCTACCACCAAAAAAAAGGGTGAACATTGTGGCTGTGACAAAACGATTATAATTTGACGTCCAACTCATTGGAGGGTAATTTTCAGGAAAATTACCTTGCATAGTCAGTGCGGCCTCTGATTTGTCAAATCGAGACAAATCCATATCCAATTTGTCAAATATCCAATGGGGTGCCCCATCACCACCTGTTGCACGGGACCAAACATCTTGATGAGGATCTATAAACACATAAAAACCATATTCTCCAGCAATTTCAATAATTTTTTCTAGATAGTTCAAATAACCCTTATCAAATTCATTAGGACCAGAATGTTCAATTGCCTCCCATGTCGTCAGAAAACGAAGTAGGTTGAAACCCCAATGTTTCAGTCGACTAAAATGCTCATCTGCTTCAGAAAGGGGAAATGGTCGACCTATAAAACTCACATCTCTTCCATAATTTGCAGGACAATGAGTTTCACCCCCGATTGGAACCTTACTGGAGCCGCCAAGATTAACACCCCTTAGTAGAATTCTATTTCCCTTATCATCAATAAACCAATGACCATCCGTTTGTAGTCTCATTAGATATATAGGCAAACCCCCCCTTGTAAATTTTTGTTGAAGGGTATAGAGGATTTCTTTTTCAAAGAGATTAGAATATCCAATTCCATTAAGATACGAGATATTGGTTTTTGATTTAATCCATTATCAATCTCCTTTTTTCTTAATCTTATTGAAACATAAAAAAAAAGCAAGGTAAATATAGTCATGATGAGGAATTCTGCCATAATATCATACATTCACCTCATGAAACCGAAAATCATTGTACTTCTTGCAACTACAGGTGTCATCCCTTTTATTTATGCAGGAGGAAAAGATCTAATTGATATTGTATTATTCTTGATTATTGGATTCATCTCGGCAGGTGGTGCAATGGCTTTTAATAGCATTATTGATCGCGACATTGACCAGTTAATGGTAAGAACCATGAAACGGGCATCTGTTAGCGGTAAACTTTCCATTTCAACAATTCTTATGGTATCAATTGCACTTATGTTTATCGCTGTTGTTTTGGCTTTTCTAAGGTTCAATCCTTTAACTGCAGGATTTGTTTTTTTTGGAGAGGCGTTTTACATATTGGGATATTCTCTCTTTTTGAAGAGAAAAAATGTGTTGAACACCTTAATAGGCGGTTTAGGAAGCCCTGCGCCAGTTCTTGTGGGGTTTGCGGCCGCAACTGGTACAGTTCCAACCTATGGCTGGATAATAGCGGGATTGGTATTTATATGGACACCGTCCCACACATGGGCTCTTTCGACCTATTATGTTGATGATTATAAACGTGCAGGTGTTCCTATGCTTCCAGTTGTCTATGGAATTAGTTTAACTGCAAAAGCTACATTTGTATTTATGATCATTACATCGATTTATAGTCTTTTTATGCTCACATTTCCAGGGTTCAATAAAATTGTTGCCATTTTATGGGGATCGACAAATGCAGGCTTTCTATATTATGGATATCTTTTTTTGAAAACAAAAGACAAAAATGTTGCCTACAGATTATTTAAAGTCCACAACTATTGGCTTGCTAGTCAATTTCTACTACTTTTTGTTTGAGATTTGCTATTCATTCCTGATTCTTAGAGCATATATGTCAAAATAAAATAGAGACAACTCCTATCATCCAATTTTTGCGATTAGGTCATCGGATAGATCCCACATCCCATCTTTTGAAACAATCATGCCATCTGCCTCTAGTTTTGTTATTGTTCTTGTGACAAGAACAGCAGAGACACTTTTTACTTGTTCCTTGATTGCGTCTGTGGACACTGGTCTTTGTGCGGACACTATTGCCAAAATCTCAACTTCAGGAGTTTGCATTAGATCACCATCCATCAGAAAGTCCATCCCAGAATATTCTTCAGCCAATGATGAGAGTTTTGCTTTTGCCTCTTCTAGTTTTTGTTTAGTTTCTTCAACTTCTTTGTCAAGATTGGCAAGAAGTGAATCCCGTGCACCTTTCTTTTGTTCCAATTGGTTTTCCATATCTGAGATTTCTGTTTTCAATGCAGTTATGGCGTTATTAAGATTTACCTTTTTAGCTTCCAGGTCTGAAATTGAAGATTTTAACTTAGATAGGGTTTCTTCTTGCTGTAATTGAATTTCCTCTTGTGACGAGATTTTCTTTTCGAGGTCAGCAACTTCCATCTCTAATTTGGAGATTGTGGATTCCAATGAGCCTATTTGCTCCTTTGTCCTTTGGAGTTTCAATTGCTTTTCCTTTTTTTCTTCCTGCGTTTTCTTTAGTTTTGTGTCTAAGGTTTCGAGATATCCATTCATACTTGCAAATTGCTCAGAAACTTTTTTTTCCTGTGTTTCGATCTGTGTTTTCAAATCATTGACATCCATTAGATTACCAACCTCCTTTTAATCTCAAAATTACCTGTTGGTTTTTCATATTCTATTATCCCCTTACTGTGCAACCTCATAAGTACTTCATCTACTGTTGCCTGAGCTACACCACTTGCCATAGCCAACTGTTTGGCATTGCTAGCCTTCCCTTCTGCCAATGTCTTGACAACTTCATAGCTCGGATGTTTCACATAGCCATCTTTAAGCAATACACCAAGTACTTTGTATTGCGTCTCCATTCGCTTGATCTTGTCTTCAGTTTCCTTCAATTCATCCGCAATGGTCTTGACCTTGGCCTTATGTTCATCCTCTGCTGCAAGTAAGTCTGCGGACGCTTGATCCAATTTTGATTGCAACTCCGTTTTTTGCTGTTCTAGTCCAGCTTTTTCATTTTCCAAGGAAGCAACTTCAGATTCGAATGTTTCTTTTTCTTTACCCTTTGTGTCTATTTCAGACTGTAACGAATTGCTTAATTCTTGAAGCTTAGCAAGCTTAGTGGCAAACTCATCACGTTTTGATTGCAATTCGTTTGATTTGTTTGTCAAGGTCTCAATTTGGCTTTCATTTTTGGAAATTTCCTCTTCCATTGCAGAAAATTCTTCCCACATTTTTTTCAGGTCTGCTTCTGTTTTGTCCAGCAGATTGCCAAAACGATCAAAAAAATCCTTGGATTGGCTTGCGAGTGTTTGGAAATCCAGCTTCAATTTCTGAAAAAGGTTGTCTACGTCCTCTTTTGTCATTCCAACTTATTATTTGAATGATTGTTATTAAATCAATCGAACATCCTTCTTTCAATTTGCGCTATAAACACTAACAACCAACTAGGAATGGCTGAGTTACCTTAAATATCAGGAATTCATATTTCGCCCATGGAAAAAACTTGGCATCCAACCAATCCTAAACCACGATATATTCCGCCTATTGTTTCTTTTGTATTTGCGATCATCCTCATGTTTGCTGTATCTGTTTCTGAAGGATTATCAAATACCGATATTCTGGGGATCATTTCTGCAACCATACTTCTAATATACGGGGCTGGAAAGCTATATGCAGAACTAACACTCAAAAACAATTATATCAAGATTACAGAAACAGGAATCCAATTCAGGGAAAGCCCTGCGTTGGGAATTGGGTGGATCCCTGTGACAAAGACAATTCCTTTTGATCAAATTGACCATGTAGATCTGGTAGAAATCAAATCCCCAATTATGCCAGAAGCAAATCAACCATTTCTTATGATAACAACCAAAGCTAACAAATCTTATGTAATTGGAAGAGATTATTCTGTAGATCAATTGCAAAAAATTGCCATTGCCTTATCAGGGGTCTCAACACTTACAAATAAGCTCCTAAGATTTATCAACAAGGCAACTGGAAAGGACATGTCGCTTCAAGATCTGATAAACACAGGAAAACGTTTTATCAAGTCATTTACAGAACCAACCCAACAAAAACAAATGAACAACGACACTGATGATGATGACGAAGGAGAATATATCATTATTGATGATTAAAATATCTTGTCTCTGAGTTTATTTCCATGATTTTTCAGCTTATGATATGCTATTTATTTTGTGATATGTTTTCATTGCCCGATTCCTTGATTTTCGATATATTTTACCAATATTTACACATATATCTGATATAATTAAAGTCGTATACTTTTGCCAGAATACCCCCAATCCAACACCATCAATCCTAATCCCATAGTAAAATTGTAAATGGGGCTCTCTAACCCAAAAAAATATATGTTCCACCATTATGGGATATATGATGTTCAACCCACCATCTGTACCTGTTGATTTTTATAAAAATCAACTTGATGTTGACCAGTGGGAAATCTTAGAGGAACTGTTAGCAGAACTTCGATTATTGAACGGAAATGCAGTGGTTCATACCAGCATTATGTCCAATAACAGAAAATTGACTGGAATATCAATTGAAAAGCATATCCAATATGTACCTAGCACCATTTCAGAATTGGATTATCTCACAACTCTTATGGTTTCGACCGATATACCACCAAACTTAACGAAGCTAAGAAATTTGACCACACTTTCAATTCAAAACATTACAGATCCTGAATTTCCACCCCATTATTCATCTCTTAAAAAGTTACAATTTTTATTTCTTCATTCAAACAATCTTTATTCTTTTCCATCATTTATAAGACACCTGCAAAATCTTACTTATCTTGACATTTCCAATAACCATATCACTGCAATACCTGATTTTATTCAGTCACTTTCCAAACTTCAGACACTTATACTTAATAATAATAAAATATCGGTAATTCATCCGGGAATTGGTCAACTTAAAAAGATTCAAAAAATTTCCCTTAAAAACAACAGAATTAAAACGATTCCCAGCACATTTTCACTTCTCTTCTCATTAACTGAAATTGATCTTACCAACAACCCCCTTGACCATTCCGTTATCAAAATTTTCCAGCTCCCTAATCTTAAAACAGTCAATATCAACAATAGTATAAGAATAAGATATGCGTTTCAACTTCCTGAAGCACAAGGATAGTATCCCAACTGACATGTTACATTTAGAATGGTATAGGATTTCGAGATTGTTAAAACTTAGATTTGGATAAAATAATTGTCTCCCTTCCTTGCAA
>WAKA01000036.1 GCA_015523565.1 Candidatus Heimdallarchaeota archaeon
GATGTTTGTGTTTGTATTTGAGTGTGTTCTTTGTCTTGATATATTGTGTATGTTGTGTTCTGTATTGTATGTTGTATTGTATTTATATTGTATGATGTATTGCATTATGTAATGTGTGGGGTATTGTATTTGTTCTTCTCCCTTTTTGGTTTCTTGTTAGTGTGTATCGCGTATTGTATCGCCTTTTGTTTTCATGCTGTATTGCACTATGTTCTTGGTGTATTGTATTTGTATCGCGTTTTGTGTCTCTCTGTATCATGTGATGACTATGTTGATTGCATTATGTTTTTGGTTAATGTGTTGCAAGGCTCCTATTGACCCAAAGTATGTTTGATTCAACTCATTTTGCATGTTGTGTATTGAATGTTGTATGGCCCTGCTTGT
Organism: Candidatus Heimdallarchaeota archaeon; assembly: GCA_015523565.1. Classification (GTDB taxonomy): domain Archaea; phylum Asgardarchaeota; class Heimdallarchaeia; order Heimdallarchaeales; family Kariarchaeaceae; genus WAKA01. The sequence goes on from WAKA01000036.1 coordinate 385, forward strand.
TCTGTTGTGGTTGTAGTTGCTGCTTTGGTCGATGTCCCTCCTTATTTTCCAAAAGGACCGTATTATCTTATGTCTCCCAAGCAAAGGTGCATAGGGCATATGCAAGTGGGATGCAATAGGATAATGCTGGGATGCAATGGTGCTGTGCAAGAGAGATGCAATAGTGCATGTGCAAGAGTGATGCAATGGTGCATGTGCAAGAGGGATGCAATAGTGCATGTGCAAGAGGGATGCAATAGTGCATGTGCAAGAGGGATGCAATGGTGCATATGCAGGTGGGATGCAATGGAGCATGTGCAAGGGAGGTATTCGCCACTCATCACGTCTCGAACAACTGCAAAAGCTCGGCTTAACGCATATCGAAATAATTGCTTTGACAACATCCGTCAGGCACACTAAGAAGAAATCCGTCAGACATATAAAAAATAAAGTCGGCTACTGCCTCGATATCACGTGTTCAAATCATGATAATACCATGAAGGCTAGAATAATGCCAAAAATCATGAAAGTTACTGCCAACACTATCATCAAAATGATAATTGACACAATAAACGAGAGAAACATTTTCCCAACCCCTTGGGAAGTGGCAGCCGCCATTCCGAGTAGGAAGGCGATAAATCCTATGAGCCCAAAAAGGAAATAGAGGTTTATCCCTGCAAAAAGGATCAGATATCCCAATATTGCCCAAATCTGTGTCGCTCCAACTATTCTCAAGGTTTGTTTGGTATTTGCATCTGCTCCAAACATTCTGGCAACGGCGGCAAACACCCATGAAAAGACCAAGGTCATGACCAAAGTTATCACAATGTTTTGTACAACAGCAACAGGTATATTGGTGGCTTGGTTTCCGTAACCTGGGGAAAGGGATTTCCCAACGCCCCCCAATGCTCCTGAAATCAAGGCGGCAATGATGATGATGAGCAATGCATTTGTGGTTTCGGCATCATCATTCCCGATTTCACTCATTTTGTTCTTGTCGAACTTCAATCCTGCGATTATGATGTCTTGGATTGGCATAATGATGTCTGCAATTTTCCTCTTATAAGTTTTTTTTGCAAATGGGACACAAATCCCCTACCCGAATGCAGAAAAATATGCAGTCGATTTTCAAGTTGATGAAAATCATTGTCGGTTCAACCAATCCGGTCAAGGTCAGTGCAGTACAGGAAGCAGTGGCTCTCTTTGGTTTGCCTGCAAGTGTGAGGGGGGTGAGTGTTCCTTCAGGTGTCTCTCCCATGCCCTTGTCCCGGCAGGAGGTTCGCAAGGGAGCCAAGACGCGTGCGATCAACGCCCTTTCACATGGGGCAACTCTTGCCATAGGCATGGAGGGGGGCATAGCTCCAATTGAAGGTCAATATTATCTGACGTCCAGTGTCTATGCATGTACCGCCTCTGATGGGGCATGGGGTGGGGAAATTCTTGTTCGACTTCCAGAGGACTTGGTTTCCTTGGTTCTTGAAAAAGGGATGGAACTTGGAGATGTGATCGACCTGCAAACAGGGCTGGAGAATTCGAAACAGGGGGGTGGTGCTGTTTCCTATCTCACAGGCGGTCGGCTTACGCGTCAGCAGGTTTTTCGTGACTCATGTGTCCAAGCCTTGGCTCCTTTGCTTCAGTCCATTTGAGATATACTGGAAATGGTACGCGATTTGAAGTCCGCTTTCAGTTGGACGGACAGCCCTTCTGTTCATTTGTCCCAAAATGGGAATCTTTACAAGGTGGCCTTTTTCTGTAAGGTCATCTATTGCATCTCTCAATCTTCTTTCACTGTTGGGGTATATGCGAACCAATTCAACGATAGGTATGGCCTGGTCTTGGCTATGCAGGACAATGTAATGCAGGACAAAGAGCTCGTCAAAGTTCATTTTCAGGACAATGTGGATGATGTTTTGATCTGGCTTGAAGGTTTTTGGGAGAATGTCACCTTGTTGTGTCTCAGTTGTTTCTTTTCCCTTTTCCGGTTTTTCCGTGGGTTTTTCTTCCTGTATCTCAGTTGTATCATTTTCCCCTTCTGGTTTTTCCGTGGGTTTTTCTTGCTGCGTCTCAGTTGTATCATTTTCCTGTTTGTTTTCTTCTTTCAATGTGTCTGGGGTGTCCTTGGTGTCTGTCCATTCTTTTGTACTTATGGCTTCCTGTAGCGGTTCATTCGGCAGTTTGCTCTTTTGTTCTGTTTCAAGTATCTCTTGTTTGCCGGTTTCATTCTCCATGTGTTTGTGTTCAGTTTGTTGCATTATCACATCAATTATCTGCTGGATGGGTTGTCCCTTGAACAATCTCATTTCCTGTGCCAGGCTTCTTTCCTCAATCTTTGCAGACTTCAAGTCTGCGAAGCTTAGGGAAAGTGGGACAATCCAGGTCACTGCAATGGCAATGGGGTTGGTAAGCATGTTGTTGTCCGTTTCAAGATATCGGAAGAGGATTGCAGTGAAGGTGACAATTGCCCCAAATATGGTCATTGTCTTAAGCAATTTCATTCTTTTTATGGTCTCGAATTGATTTCTCCTGTAGGATACAATATCCTGAATGGGTTCCTGTATGGATTGCGGTTGATGCTTGAAGTCGAGCTCATGGATGAAGATGTTGAAGAGGGCGAATATTACGGTTGGAATGGTCATGACTAGTGTATAGTCGATCATTTGGATCTTGCCGTTGGAAAAGGAGTAAGGAAGGGTGAAAAGGACGAGCCAAACCAGGTTTGCAAGATATAACCATTCCAATTCCTTCCATGCCTCTTTCTCTGCCGCTGTTTTTTTTTCCTTGTACCAGAAGATAGACCAGAAGACGAGAAGCAGTCCTATGGAAAAATTTTGGGAGAGTATTGATGCATAGGCAAAAAGGGCGAATATGGTCCATCCCCATGGACCGAACGAGAATAGGGATCCATAATTGTTGTCGTCCATCGGTGTTCCCATGACCAATTTTGGGTTTTGGGTAAACTTGCCCCAATCGGACAAGGCTACCAGGCCATAGAATATGGGGGTTCCAACAATGCTGATCCAGAGCAAGACTTTCCAGATTTTGAATATTTTGTCTTTGTGTTCATTGTCCATTAGGGAGAAGAATTGTTCATTCAGGAAATCATAAGCCAATATCGTTGCATGATAGGTTGAAAGGATGATGGCTCCATGCAGGCAAAGGAAAAGATAGCTGAACCAATCCCATCTGAAATCCGGTTCATAGATAAGGATTGCTGGAATGCCAAGGGGAATGATGGCAATTGTTGCAATCCAGACACTGAGTGTAAGTTTTTTCCTGAGGCTTTTATCTCCCAAAAACATCCATAATATTCTTGATTTTTATCCAATAAATACTTATTTTATACGGTTCAAAATCATGCACTTATATTTCTTTTCCCAAGGGTTTCCCATTTGCTGGTTTTTGCCCCTCCTTATTTATTGGCAAGGGGAATCTTTGATTAGAGCAAAAACAGCTCGGAGGTATGAAAAAAATGAAACTCATGATGAAGAAACTGATGATCGCACTACTACCCTTTGTGATTGGAACAAGCATTGCCGCGGCAAGTGCCGCAGGAACCGTTTGTGACTTCTTTGGCGGCGGCGCATTTGGTTGCATAAGAACCGACGGTACCGCACCTGGTGGTGGCGCATAAAGCAACTCTAATTCTTGAAGTCCAATGTACTCAAACTCAATATTTTCAAAGTCCAATGTACTCAAACTCAATAACTTCAAGTCCAATGTACTCAAACTCAATATCTTCAAAGTCCAATGTACTCAAACTCAATAACTTCAAGTCCAATGTGCTCAGGCTCAATATCTTCAAGTCCAATGTGCTCAGGCTCAATATTTTCAAGATCCAATGTGCTCAAACTCAAAGCCCTATCCCAACTGCAATCAAATTCTCTGGCAATCAATAATTCTGCTATCAATGCAAATCGAAAGCAACCCTCAATTGAAAAACACGCCTTGCAAACCAAGGGTCATCAAAGTTTTGTAATCTATTGCTCAACAATTCTTTTGTAGCTTGCCACCGCCATTCCATAGTAGGTGGGGGCTCCTATAGTATGGAGCTTGCCTGTCCAATTTCCCTGTATGATGCCGTCAAGGAGCATAAGTCCTGTATAGCCACAAGATAGCGCAGTATTGACCAGTTCTGCGGCTTTTGCTTTTGCGTCCCTCCAATTCTGGTTTTTGAGGTGCAGGTTGCTGAGCCAATCTCCGATGGCTTCATCAAATGGCTCTGCATCTTCTGAATGACCATATGGTCCACTTTCAAGGTGTGTATGCGCCCAATCTCCGCTGACAATGACTGCCACGTTTTCATCCCGTTGCTCAAAAAACTGTGATATCTGTTGTCCCAGCTTTCTGAGCTCCTCTTCCATTGTTTCAGGATGGATGTACCTGCGTGCAGGATGGGAGAGGATGATGGCTTTTAGGGTGATTTTCTGGAACATGAAATAAAGGGGGATGACCTCTCCCCATCTTATCTCAATTGGGAGGGAGGGGACATGTGGTGTGATCAATTCTGCATTGGTCTTTTCAGCAAGCTTTTCCGTTGTTTCAATGTCCAGTTCCAATGTCAAGGTGAATTCCTTGTAGTCATCCTCCCATTCAGCACTTCCTGCTGCCTTTTGGGAATGGTAGAATGCAAAATGGTTCTTGAGCATGATCCCATGTGGAGTGCTTAGGACAATGAGGTCTGGTTTTACTTTTTCAATCTCATCGGCCACATTTTCCATTTCTTGTCTCAACGATTTGCTCGTCTCGTCCATTGGTTTGAGTACCAGTGCCCCATGGGGCAGGACTGCGGCATAATTGATTGGCATGTGTGGGCTTGGTGCCCCGTCAAAATAAATGTGGTGGTTCTCAGAGGGATGTTAGCTGTTTCTTGGTATGTTTGGCTGACACTTGCTGGTTGTCGCAGCACTTGTCAATCTTGATGGCGGACGGTTTACCACAGCATGGTGCATGTTCTCCTTTCCAGCATCTCCAAAGATATCCGTCCTCGGCTTCAATGACAATCATGCTTCTTCCGCAATGGTGTGGTGCATCAAACTCGGTTTTGCAATTGTTGCAGATGTACTCCCCCGTAAAGTCCTGTATTTCCATGAATCTATTGGGGAAAAGGGAATAAATAAACATATGGATATGTCTTCATTTGACATGTCTGTTTTTGTCGGATGTTTTTGGTCTTTTATTCTCTTTTGTTTTTCTCTTTTCTTTTCTTCCTCAGCAGTGGTAGAACGGCAACGGGTACAGTGATGATTGAGATGGGGCTTTTGGCGATGTTGCTCTTTGAGCCTGTGGGGTTGATTTCCATTTCGACAGTGAAATCGGCAATGGTTGATGTTGGGTCAATGAAGTTTTCCACTCCTTCTTTGGCCTTGACATTTATCTTGAGCTTTGCAGTGGTGCCATTGAGGTTGCTGGCAATGTAGAACATGGATGCGGTTGTGATCTCGTCACCTTCCTGCAATTTTGCATCACTTGCATAGCTCATGGCGAAAAAGTACTTGGAATCGGAGTTGGGAAGCTTGTCCTTCAGGGATTCATCTTGCAGGAGGATTGAGATTTCAAGGTCATGTACGTCTGTGGCATCCGGTCCCAATTTCAGAACCTTCAAGTAAAAGTAAAGTGAATATTTTGTCTGTGATTTGGCAATGGGTTTTTGGGTTTCATTGTCCATGCTGTCTGCCCCAAAAATGATGGTGAAATTGACCTGCGACTCCTTGCCCATGTAGGTGACAACGGATTTGTTGATCTTGATGCCGTCCTTGAAATCGGTAATTGGATAGCTTTTCTCGTCAGGATTCAGCGTCACCTCATATGTGATGGGTGTGAATTCCGTTTTTGGGTCAATGTTGTTCTTGACATTTTCCTTGATGCTGATGATTACTGAAAGGGTGACTCCGTCAACTTTCTCAGTTGGTCCCAAGGGGATGATCTCAATGGATGCAGACCATGAGTCTCCCTCTTTGAGTCTTGAATCACTGTCCATGTATATGCCTGAATGGTAGTATGTTGTTTTCTGCAATACATTGGTCTTGGTCATGGTGGTTGTGACCGCTATGTCATGGATGTCCTGTACATCCTGTCCCAATGCTTCGACAGTCATGCTTATGTTGAGCAGATAGGTTTTGTTGACTTGCATGGTGAGTTTGCCATTGACCAAGCCGTCATGACCAAGAGTCACATTGACCGCGACAGATGAGCCTTTGTCAGTTGGGAACAATGCATTTCTGCTGGTCTGCTCCGCCTGCACCTGAAAGGTCATTGTCGCAAAAAAGAAGAGGACAATCAATAGGAATGTTCTTTTCATACCTCAAGATTTGGTTGACTGACTATTTATTGCTAATCGCTGGGTCATGTCAAATTGAAAAAAAATGTATGATTTAGATAAAATTCCTTATGGATTTTGATCATATGCAAACTTTTTTTTCCATTAACTTTATTCCTTACGAGTTTTATTTTGACATGTGGCAAACAATGGAGAAGCTGATATATCCCGCATGGGATTTGTGGACACGGTGGGTCGACCGTTCTTTATAGCGAACGGCATCCTTCTTTTTGAGGTCATTGTCCTTTCGATCCCCTATGTCGACACTTTATGGCATGATTTTAGGTGGTGGAGGATTGGTGGTATAATTCCCTATCATTTCATCGGGGCTTTCGCACTCTTCTCATTCACCGCAGTACTGCTCGTCGTGGGCATGAGACGCAAGAATTGGGTGAACAACCTATTGTTCACATTGTCTATGGGACTGGGTGGATTGGTCTTCTTTTGGTCTGGATATGTGGATTCCACCACTGGGGACACTTCCAGTCGAACCATTGATTCATGGCTTCATGATTCGGTATGGTTCCCAATAATGGCAATGTTTGTTCTCGTCTTCTATCTTCACCTTGAATTTCAAACCAATGACTACCCTCCCTTGAAGCGGGTTATTCCAGTCATTGCTTCAACTTCCCCTGTTTTTTTTGTTGGAATTGTCTCTTTGATTTCCAGAAAAGATTTCATCCATGACCCTTCATTGGGCACTCTTGTAGCCAATCTGCTTTTCTTGGGTGGACTTCTTTTCACGTCCGTGCAAGGCACCTATTCCTATTTCCTCAGCTTGAAAAACTATGATCTTTTTGAAGGTGGTGCATCTGATGATGCAAAAATCCAATTTGCGGCGTTGGTAGGTCTAACCGAGGGAATGATTCTTTTTGCCTTGGACAATGCGCTTGACTTGCCCTTAAACATTCAATTCCCTCTTATTCTAATAACCTTCCTAATACCCTTGATGATCATTTATATCAAAAATCCCAACTATATATCAGTCTTGGCTACACCAATCCTTGAGCTTCTTGTGGTAAATGAATCTGGTGTCACGGCATATTCCTATAGCTTTATCAATAATAATGGAGGGACACAGAATCCAAGCACCGCATTTCTGAAAGGAAGTATCCTGTCCGCAATCTTTACCGTATTCAATGAGATTGCGGGAAAAGAATCGAGCTTCAACGAGGTTGACTTGGAGGGACGGGCATTCTTGGTTGAGAAAGTTTGGATAAATGATACCACTTGGGTTGTCGGAGTCATTGCCACGGCTCCCTGTTATTATATCAAGCAGTCAATCCATATCTTTAGTGAGTTACTGAAAGAGTTGATAATCCAATATGAAGTAAACAACAAGGGTGCAATTTTAGAAATCCCTTCAGAAGTCAATAGTTTAGTGAAGGAGATTTTCACTTGATTTTTGGTTGCATATCCTTGTTTCTCTCATAAAATGCCCAAGGGTCTTTTGTATATTCGGCAATCATTTCCTTGACGATTTCAATGTTATCCTCCAAAATCAGGTGATCAGGGGCCTTCATTCTCATCCAGATCGGATATGGAAGCTTCCAATATACCTCTGCGGATTCCTCCAGCTTGACCAATGGATCAGAATCAGATACAAGTATTAGTGCCGGCACCTTTATCGCCTTCCAAAAACTGGACACATCCGCCTTCCATAGTACCTCCCTTGCCTGTCTGGCCGCCACGTCAAGATCCACTTGGTTCAGGCGTTTCAGGGCTTCCTGTCTGGATCGTTCCGATTCTTCTTTTGAGACGATCCTCTTGACGACAATTGGGGCAAGATATCTCCTAAGCACCTTGCTAAGGCTTGGTGGCATAAAAAAGCCGAATTTTATCTTCCAGGGGAGATTGAACTTGCTGACTGGTGACAGAAGTACTGTACCATCTATTTTCCTGTGCAAGGGCAGTTTTGCGGCAAACATGGATGCCAATGCCAATGTGCCCATACAGTTGGCTTGAATGTATTTCCCTTGTGGTTCAATCCCCTGTTGGTGTGCCAGCCTGTCATACTGGGCAAATGCCTCTCCAATGAGCCTGTTCGCGTCAATGGCATTTTGTACAGGATCCAACCTACCATTCTTCGGGCTACGACCCGTCCCTCTTGCTTCATAGGAGAAGATATTGACAATTCCCTTCAGCTCGTCCTGAAACCATTGGTTGCTTTCGATATATGCCATCCATCCATTCATGATTGCATACGCAGGAAGGCTTAAGTCTGCCTTTTGCAAGTCAACAAGCCATCGCCTGTTGAATTTTCCATAGTCGTCATGCCTGTTTAGCCTGTGAGATAGTGGATGCACTAACCCCATTTACAAGAGTCAAAATAAAAATTGTTTGCCCTTCATTTATATTACAATATGTCGATTAGAATATGTAAATGTGTATAATTATATTGAATTTGTTTAATGTTTAAATCATAACTTTTTAATTGAGTCTTCTCTTCAGGACTATATGGCAAAAAACTCTTTATACGCCGCTTTAACCGCTAATTTTTTGATCGGTGTGACCAAGCTGGTAGCTGGAATCCTGTCAGGCTCCGCAGCAATGATTGCAGAAGCTTATCACAGCTTTGCTGATACATTCAACCAAATTTTACTATTGTTTGGCATTAAACGTAGCCAAAAAATGCCTGACAAAACTCATCCATTTGGTTACCAAAAGGTTCAGTTTTTTTGGGCTTTTGTAATTGCAGTGCTTATTTTCGGAATTTCCGGTACTCTTGCATTTGAAAAAGGTCTTAAAATCATCATGAATCCTGAAAAGCATGAGAAACTTGACGTGCCTTCGCTTTATAGGAACCTTATTGTGCTGGGCATTGCAATAGCATTAGAAAGTTTCTCCTTCTACACTGCTTTGAAAGAAATCAATGAATTCCGCAAAAAGTCAAAAAATGAGGACTTTTTTGACGCTTTGGATGAGATGCAGGATCCTGTGCTCCTTTCAATTTTTGTAGAAGATTTCTTGGCACTTGCTGGGCTTGTCATTGCATTTGTTGGAACCCTTATTACCTTCATGCTAGACGATCCCCTTTGGGACGGAATCACCTCTTTGGTGATCGGTCTGCTGTTAATGGTTGGCGGTCTGTTGTTGGCCAAGGAGAACAAGCAATACCTGATTGGCAAAAGTGTCCACCCAACCATGCTTGAGAAAATCAAGAATACTGTCAAGGAATTTGAGGGAATCAAGACCATCCATGAAATCAAGACAATGTTGTTGGGACCAAAATCAGTCCTTCTTGCATTGGATCTTGAATTTGACGATGAAACCGAACGCAAGGACATTGCGGCTCACATAGACAAACTAGAGGATAAGTTGGTGGAAGCCTTCCCCGTGCTTGAAAAATCGAAAATCTTCATTGAAGTTCAGTGATTTCCATTCAATCCGCTTTTCCTAAGCACTTCTCTTGCCGCATTCAATGTTTTTTCATAAATTCCGAATGTCACTGGCGTAATGGTGATCTTATTATCAAACAGCACCTTATAGCTGTCCTTGTCCCTTTGCCAATCTTTCCTCTTGTCGCCCCAAAGCCAATAATATTTTTCACCTTTGGGATCAATCCTTTCCACAAGGTAATTGATGTATTTGTATGTTTCCAGTCCAACCACCTCTATCTTACTGTTTTCATCCATGTTATGCGGAAAGTTGACATTGATGAACAAAATCCGGTTCCAAAAATCCTGTGGGGCTTGGACAAATGCCTCTGCAATGTCTATCGCCAAGCTTGCCACCTTGTCCAAGTCAAAAGGCAATGATTTGGCAAAAAAATACTCCTCAGGCACATCCAATGAAAATGCAAATGCTGGAATGTTTCTCAATCCCGCTTCCATGGCTATGCCACATGTGCCTGAGGTCAGAATGCTGTGGATTGAGGTGTTCTCTCCTCCATTGATGCCTGAAAGCACTACATCAGGAGTTTTTCCAGTCAGTTGCTCATAGAGTATCAATGAATCCGCAGGCTTTCCTGAGTGTGCATATGTTTGTATGCCTGCCTCATCAATCTTATGGATGCGAATGGGTGAATTAAATGTCAATGACTTGCCTTGTGCTGTCTGCTGTGTTTCTGGAGTCACAATGGTGACATCTCCGAGCTTGCAGGCGGCTTTTGCCAAGCTTGTAATGCCAGATGAATGGACTCCATCATCATTGGAAACCTGGATGTTCATTGCCTTCTTTTTAATCCATACAATTTCAATGTTTATACATTGATCAGAATTTCTCCTTTTCCATTTATTTTTTTGTCTCCAAACTTTCCTGGAGCCCTCTGTTTTGAAAATCTTGGGCGATGCTAACTGGAAAAATGTTTCACAATCTTGATGGTGAGGAAGGTAATGACATAGTAGGCAAGAATGAAGACAGGACTGACGAAGGCAAGTCCAAACGCAAGCAGACACAGCTCATTGACGCAATTTGCAATCATCCAGATTACTGCCGCAAAAAACCCCAATGAGAACAATGCCACAGCCGGTTTCATTCCTACGTTGGGATTGTCATAAGCCAATGCCAATGCCAATCCAGAAAGGAAAGGCAGTGCATAAAAGCCAAACACCCCCCAATCCACATTGATATAGAACAGTCCTGCAATTATTGCCAACAATGGTGCAATAAGTTTCACTGCAAGGACAGGGTCTTCGGGTTCATTATTCTCAAGTAACATCATTTCACCTTTGGGATGATTTTGTCTGCAAATGTCTCCATATGCTCAATCTCTTGATTCTGTGGAAACATGAAAATAAAGTGGGTTATCCCCAATTCAATATAGGCTTTCAGTTTGTCTGCAATTTCTTCTGCGGTACCATGAAGTGCCCCTTCCATCCGTTTCTCAAGTTGTTCCATAGTCAGGTTCCGTTTTTCGCAAATCTCTTTCCACGCCTTCAGTTTTTCCTCTTCTGTGGGGTAGACCCTTGTCCATGCCCCATATGATTTCTTCAGGGTCGCAGGGTCTCGCCCGTGCTTCTCACAAAACCTGTTGACCCGTTCCAGCTTTTCCTGATAAATCTCTGGGGAAAATGACCATGCAATGTTGATTCCATCCGCCTTCTGTGCAATGACATTCAACATCTTTTCCCTCGCCTCCATTGTTCCCACCCAAATAGGTGGATGGGGCTCCTGCAAAGGCTTTGGACAGGCAATCGCATCATTCAACTGGTAATATTTTCCTTGGTAATTTGCCCGTTCTTCTGTCCAAAGCTTCTTGATGACATCCAATCCCTCACTCATCATCCTGATACGAACCCCTGCCGTGGGAAATGGAATGCCATATGCCTTGTATTCGATCTCTTTCCAGCCCGCACCGTATCCGAACTCAACTCTTCCACCAGAGAAATGATCCAATGTGACGATCTGCTTGGCCAAGACAGCAGGATGCCTATAACTGTTGCAGAAAACCAATGATCCAATCCTTAGGTTGTTGGTCTTGGATGCGGCGGCCATCATTGTTGCAAATGCCTCATAGGATACTGTGTCAACAGCATCTTTTGTTAGCATGAAATGGTCACTGAACCATGCATGGCTGAACCCATTTTGCTCCGCGGCTATACAGATATCATATATCTGTTGCAGTTCATAGCCAAACTGTGGCTCTATCTGAACTCCAAAATACGTCATTTGAACCATGGGGATTTTCCATCTTAATGAAACTTCTCAACAGAACCATGGAAAATTGCTTACACTTTCTTGACTCCTGGAATTCGATGAACTATGAAAATAATCGCGGCATAAATGGCAAGGTAGATGGGTGAAAAAATAACCATGATTATTGCCACCACAACACCGTAATCCCCTTTACTGAATAATGAAAACGCAACTGCCAAGACCGCCATAAAAATCCCTGCAATTGTCCATTTGTCCGCAGTTCCAAATGTCTCCGGGAAGAGTCTCGGAAATGCAAATCCTGCAATGATTGGTGATCCAAATATGATTAGGAGTGAATACGCTTCAAGATAATTCACAAGTCGTCCATACAACGCCACTGTAACTATTCCAAAAATAAGTCCCGTCCATGTCTCACGGGAACGATCCGTTTCTCCCTCCTGCAATAATTGATTCTCCATTGATCCTTTTTGATAGTCTATCCCAAAAATCTTCCGTTTATGAAGCCAGATAAATTGAAAAAGGAAGATACAAAAGCAACAAAAGCATGAACAGTCCCACAGCAGTAAACCAAATGGGTCTTGACCAAGTCCAAATCTTCTTTCCATCTATAATGGAGAACGGCAACAAGTTAAACAGACCCAATATGATATTGACAAAAATTGAGATGTCAACAAAAACAGCAAAGAACTCTGGACCTGTCCTTGCAATCGGAAAAATCAACAGAAAAACCAATGCCAGAGTAAAATTGACTGATGGACCTGCAATACTGAAAAGACCGTTTTCGCGTTTGCTGGGGGGTCTGCCCAAAATCATGGTTGCACCCGGTGTCCCGATGAAAAAGGGGAGAAATCCCATGAAAAAGGTCAGCAGGGCAAAATTCTTGATGATTGAGAACCTTGCATACCTGCCATAGTGCATTGCCATGTATTTGTGGCCTAGTTCGTGCAAGATAAATGCAGGTGCCACCGCCAATCCGTATGCCAAGGCACTTGCCAAACTCTGCTGTCCCGTGAAGATGCCATAAAAGCTAATGCCCCAAAAGATCAAGAGAAACGCAATCAAAAGATCCACAGTTTCCCTTCCAAAGGATATCAATGCAGGGTTCATAAACAGGACTCTTTCATAATGCTCCATCTCTGCCTTTTTCTGATCAGTACGTGCGAATGGAATGGCCTTGGGACTTGCAAAAGCAAACGCTGGCTGTTGCTGAGCCCTTGGGGGTGATTGGTAAAGTTTCGCCTTCCTGTATTCATCCGTCCAAAAAATATCCTTTCTTGGACAATCATGGTTTTCTGGAAGTCGATGCGCAGGGCAGAACTTCTCATGGCAGAGATTGCATGTAAAAGGCAATGCTACTGGAACGCCGCAATATGAACATCGGTTAATATTATCAGCCTCTCTGTACCTGTTAAAAAATTATCATCTATAAAAATCTGCAAATGAAACCAATAAATTGTGACATTCACTGAAAATTTTTCACTCAAATGAATTGATATTGGAGGACTACAAAAACTCCTCCAACAAGCATGCCAATAATCGGTCCCCCCACCTTTTCAAACATCCGCTTCCGTTCGTACGCCTCAACTGCAATGGCATCGCCCCTGCTGGTGTATGCGGCCAATGGAAATCCTCCACTTGATCCTGCCACATAGCTTGAATAAATCATAAGTGCACTAATCGTGAACAAAACAATATACATTTTCTCATAATAGTTTGGATTGCTTAAGTAATTGCCTCCCATAACCCTGCCCAACAAAACCATGGCAAAGAATGTCACCCCAATCCAAAATATCAGCCAGTTCCTTATGAACTCCACTTTTGACTCTTGTTTGTATACTTTCACTGTCTTCTTCACTATCTCTTCAACCGACATCCCCGATTTTTGAAGTTGGGCAAACGTCGGCTCCTTCTTTACCATGCGTGTATAATGTTTTCCGTTTATTTTTGCCTTTTGCTTCTTGAATGATTTCTAACTTTTTAAAGTCAATATATCCGAAAAGCATGATGAAAAAAGGAATTGCCATCTTGTTAATGGGGATTGTCTTTATCACCCTAATCCCACAATCATCTGCCTATAACATCAAACTGACCTACCTCGACCTAAGTGGAAATACCCATTCATTCGCTGAATTCGAGGGAAAATGGCTCTTTGTTGAAGTTTTCAGGCATGATTGCCCGCACTGCATCAATCAACACCCTGATTTGCAACAGCTTTACGACTTGAGAGTTGATGTGAACAACAGCAAAATGGAAATGCTTTCCTTGGCAGTATCTTCTGACACTGTGGAAGAAATCCAAACCTTCCTGAACGACCACCCGACCCCTTGGAATATCGGTCGGGATCCTCAAAACTCCTTTTCAAACACATATGGCATCACAGGCACTCCCACCATGATCCTTTTCGATACGAAAGGCAATGCCGCTAAATCATGGGTTGGTGAAACTCCCCTGTCAACATTACTCACTGACATTGACCCATTCCTCTCAGGGGAAAAATCAGCTACAATTACTGACCTTAAAGCAGTTGGAAACGCTCCCTCAAGCGGACAAAGCCTTATTGGATCCATTGTCGGCAATCCAATCGCCCAAGCGGGATTTCTCATCTCCTTGTTCCTTCTGGTCTATTTCAAGCTTACATCACCATCTCCAGACGCAACGAAAAAAAGCCCAAAGAAAGAAACTAACCTGGATAGCCATCAATCAGCAAAGAAGTGATAGGCATGAAAAACAAGACCATTCAAGCCATACTCTTTATCGCATCAATCGCAGGAATAATGGATACCCTTTTCCTGATTGACAGTTATTACAATGACCCCGCCGCCTGCTCCACCCCGTTTTTGCAATCAATTTTCGGTATCCCTGTTGATTGCGGGGAAGTTACCACCTCCCAATATTCCAAGGTGTTTTCCATCCCCCTTGCTTTCTATGGACTGGTCTTTTACCTCTCACTCTTCCTTATTCTGTATTTTGAAGACAGGCTAACCCCCCTCCTCAAAGACAAACCACTTGATTATGATTTCCTTCTTTTGGCATTTGGAATTACAGGTTTTCTTGTCTCCTCGATTCTCTTGTATATACAAGTGGGACTGATCGGCAAGGTCTGTCTTTATTGCCTTTTGTCGCTGGTCTCAAGCTATACCGTCTTAGGAACAACCTTTGTGAACCTCAAATTGTCAAAAAAATGAATGGGTTTAAGTAACAACCCCTTTATTTGGGGATTAAAGTTTTATATCTTCTTGTAACTAAAATCAATAGAGTAAGAATTGGCTACGTATCTTGAAATTTTCCTTGCTATGCTCAATGGCATTATTGTCCTCTCATATATCGGATTCAATATCCATCAGGTAATCTTACGCAAGGATTGGATCTCCATTGAAATCCTTTTCACCTCCACCCTCTACTTTTTTTCCATCATTGTAAACTTCTTATTGTTTGACCTTTTCTTTCTCCAGCCTCAGACCGCTCAGATTGTGTCCATGTTAGGGGACATTTCTGGCGCTCTTACGCTGGTATTTCTGCTCTTCTTTTTTGATAGACGCACCTATTCACATAGAATTGGCTATTCCGCTAAACTTGCCTATATGTTCCTTACCATTTGCATCTCCTTTCTTATAATGGCAGTTGCAACCAAGGATTTTTTCATCGTAGGTTCCCTTGTCCAAGAAAATAGGATTGTTCTTCATCGTCATCTCCTATTCAGGATATTTCTAGGAGCAGGTGCCGCTTTTTTCATTTATTCATTCACCTCCATGCTTGATTTCATTCATTTGGGAAAACCAAGTTGGTTTGTCATTGAACCTAAAAGGCAAATGTACCTGCTTTTCATTGCCTTGATCATTTCCCAAGGGCTCTTCTCCTTGATTGGGGGATCTCAAGAGTTCTTCCTCATTGCCGAAATCATCAATTCCATTGTCTATATTCTTGTGGCATCTCAAATCCTGCTCATCCCCAATTTCATTTACCTGAAACAACAGAATATACGTATCCTTTTCAACCAAGGCGAATTCGGATGGGGCATATATAGGCTAATCAATAACTTGCCAACAAAACAAGTGTTTTCACAGCAATTCCTTGACAACAATGGAATGGATCCAACTTTCGAGATTGGTCTTGTTTCTGCCACAATGACTGGATTCCTTTGCATGAATGATTCATGTGGATCCATGATGCTGTTCTCAATTCCTAAATATTCCCAGATTATTGCAATCACAACATCATTCTTCCTCACTTCTGATAAGGAATGGAATGAATATCTCCTACAATTCTATATTCCTTATTCATACCTTGGCACCATCACCAAACTCGTTGATTTGCATCACATTGTTTACAAATGGCTAAACACCATCAAAGACATTGAAGATGACACCCTGTCAGAAAAACTAATGAAAATTATCATTAAATTTTGGTGACCTATCATGCATGATCTTCAATATCAAATTTTGGTTGCAGTTGCTTTTCTTCTGTCAATAATTATCAACGGCATATTTTTATGCATCACGTTCTCTTCCTTAAAAAAACGCCTTGTCCTCCTGCTGTTGGGAAGCTTTCTGACTACCATCTCAATCATAATCCTTGCCTTTTACTCAATGCAATCCTCCCCTGTGGAAAATGTTCGATTGATCTCTTTTGCAGGGGAATTGGTCGTTATTGCCCTCTTGATCCTTATTTTCCATCTTCCCGATTATTCTTCCTTTCAACGGATTTTGGAAAGGATTGCCCTCCTCAGCTCATCGGTGCCACTTGCATTTTTGATGATTGGATCGTTCTATCCTGAACATATTGCATACTCTCCCTTATATTTGCCTGAAATGGTATTTTTTACTTTTATCCCAGTCCTTGTATCATTCCTTGTCATCATCCTTGCTTTTGTCAAATTGGTCTTATCCAATAAAAGTATCATAAAATCTCTCTCTCTCCCTGAACACGGACGTATCTTTGCAATAATCACTTTTATCATCTTCATTATGTCTTTCTTTGTTTTTTTCGACAACATTGACAATCATGATAAAATCAGCATTCTTGTCCTTTTCTACTCAGTTCTTACCAATATTTCATTTGTCTTGGCTGTTTTATATTACCCTCAACGTTTTCCATCTCGACGAATTCTAAACAATCTCATGAAAAACGGGGCAATTGGCTGGCTTATGTCCATTATGGACGATGATGGGCCTCGTTCCTTGGCTTGGTCGGAATCTTTCGTGGCATGCAATTCCATTGACCAAACCGTCTTGGATCAAGTGACAGTCCATGTTATTTCCCTTATTGGGCTTGGAAAAGAGGATGAGAAATATGACAACCTTTCCAATTTTGTACTTACCCTGTCCCTCAAGGAACCAATGCTGATTTTGGTGTTTCCCTCAAATGCCTCCGCAGAATTTGAGGATGAACGTTTCCAAGGCAGTACTGTCGCAACACTGTCTATCTTTTTGCCTGCAAGACTTGCCTCTTCCTTGAACATTCACGCCATTGAACTTCCCCACTTCAAAATTGAAAGTATTGGGCATGCCGATATTGAACAAACTGTAATCGATATCCTGTCTGAAATCTATGCATAAATTTTCATGCCTGTTTCCCCATGGGATAGGTATGAATCAAGATTTGATAACGGCACTCGAAAAATTCCTGCAACAACGCCACTGGAAAAAATTCCATACTCCTAAAAATTTGGCCATGTCCATCGCAATTGAGGCCGCGGAAATAATGGAGCTCTTCCAATGGATGTCCGAACAAGAATCAATCGACGCCCTGAAACATGATGAGTTTGTCCATGCACTTCAAAATGAGATCGCAGATGTCTTCATCTACATGACATCATTGGCATCACAAGCTGGCATTGACATGCTGGATGCGGCATTGGCAAAAATGAAACGGAATGAAACTCGATTTCCCCCTGCCAAAAGCAATATTGACGGTCTCCAATCAAAAATTGATTGGGTTCTCAATAAATAATCCCAACATGAATAAAAAGAAACAAAATTTTGATTTGCCAATTGTATTATGTGCCCATAATCAACTTGGACGGAATCGACGTTGAATATGCCATCGTGAGATCTCCTCGTCGAAAACGCGTATCCATCGTCATCATCAATGCCAAAGTGGAAATCCGTTGTCCAAGTTCCGTCAAGGACGAACATGCCCTTGCCTTCCTTGAAGACAAAAAACATTGGGTAATTCACCATCTAAAAGAACAACAAACCTATCCCCCTGCTGTCGAACTTAACTTTTCCACAGGTGAAAAAATACCGTTGTTCGGAAAGGACTATCTTTTGGAGGTCAAAAAAGGAAGAAAAACTCAATTTTCCATTGAAAACAATGCGATTGTCCTCTTTAAACGAGCTTCATCATCCCCCAACCTCATCAAGAAAAGACTCTTTGAATTCTACGCGGACGTATTGCTTGAATACCTGACGAAAAGAAGCTTGGAACTTAAACACGTCGGCATTCCTGAAAAAATAGAAATCAGATCCTATCGCAGGAAATGGGGGACTTGCCTGCCTAACGGAACCCTACGGTTCAATTGGAGACTTGCCATGGCTCCCCCCGACGTCATTGATCTTGTGCTTATCCACGAACTTATCCATACCAAAATCAAGAACCATAGCAAATTGTTTTTCGCATATCTCAGCAGTTATGTCCCTAACCATAAAGAACTCAACCTGTGGTTAAAGAAAAATGCAGGACGATTGAATGCTATCTGACAGCATAGCAACCTAGGCTTTTCCCCTTTCATTTCCTTTGGTTTTTTGCCCTTTCAAAATCCATTTAACTGTTGTGACAATGGAAATTCGTGATCGTTTCCATTGTCAGCTATCGTGGTGGAAGCGGAAAATCCGTCTTTTCCGTAAATTTCGCAAATGCGCTTGCAACCAATGTCCTTCTCGTGGAAGCCGATTTCCTTGCCCCTTCCTTGCACTATATCCCCCGCAAGACAAAAGAATACTGGAACGATTACGTCCTTGGCAAAACCAACAATATCGAGGCATTGAAGCATCGCATAGAAAACTTTGACTTGATCTGTACCAAACCCCACGATCCCAACATGATTTCAATCCTCATGGATAGGGAGGCTTGGGGATCCTATATATCCGATAACATCAGCAGATTCTTCGGAATGGAAGAGGACAAGTATGACTTTGTCCTGATCGACAACCAAAGCGGCACATTCTATGCAACACTACTGCATAGTTTCTTCTCTGACTTCCTCATCTGTATTCTCAGACCTGACAGGAGAGATGTCATCAGCACCCTTGAATATCTCAAAATCCTCAAGAAACCTTTCTATATTGTTTGGAACCAAGTCATCATGCCTGAAAAAATGGATCCCGTCATAAAAAATTGGACTGAAACACTGTTCAAACCCCTGTCAATCTATCGAGGTACTTTGGGAAAGCTCCCCCTCGACGAGCAAACCGCCTTTCAGCTTTGGGTGGAGGGAACAGTCCTCATAAAGGAAACCGCATACCATAAATCACTTCAAAGGATCGCCCAAACGTTCAAACAGATAACACAAAAAAATTGACGTTTTCATGCGTTGCTAACGGATACAGCTTTTGATGATTCTCCGAACAAAAAAATTCAATACCAAGG
Organism: Candidatus Heimdallarchaeota archaeon; assembly: GCA_015523565.1. Lineage (GTDB taxonomy): Archaea > Asgardarchaeota > Heimdallarchaeia > Heimdallarchaeales > Kariarchaeaceae > WAKA01. The sequence goes on from WAKA01000036.1 coordinate 19,865, forward strand.
TTCTGTTTTTGCTACCAAAAATCCAACGGGAATACCCAATCAGCGTTTCATGTACTTGATCGGCAGGTATTTTCCCACCTTTGTCTTCCCGACCCATCCTTTCTCCATGAAATCCTTCAGGATGCTCCGAACATGTGTCTCCTTCAAATGTGTCTGATTCACCAGTTCACCAACTGAAATCCCACCATAATTCTCAATCAGCTCACTCCGTCTCAGCAATACCATGGCCACCTGCAACTCGTCCTCATTCAGCATCAACTGAACTGAAGGGTCACGTAAATCCTTCAATCCTGAAAGAAGGTCATTGATGACTGAACTGACCGCATATTCCACAAACTCCTCCACTGTCTTCGTGCCCAATTGGTTCTGTATCAGCGGGTTCCCCAAAATGTTCTCCACCCGTCCCCGCAACCCGCCAGAAATGGACACGGCATTACCGTTGATGAACTTGCCCAGCAACAGCCTTAATGCATTTGGCTTGCTGCAATGGTATTCCTCTGCCAACTGTCGTATCAGTTCTGCATGCTCCCCCGTGAATGTCGTGCTTATGGTTATGTAATCTTCCTTGGCAGGCATTGCTTATGCAGACTTCATAGGTCCCTATTTATACTTGTTCACTGTAGGATGGGGAATCAGTTTATTTCCCTTCTCGTTCATTGTCCTTTTGGCTATCATTTCCCACTTTTCCCATCTAAAACATTTTTATCTGTTAAAACCACCGTCATTTCATGGATTCACTTGAGGACGCCATCCTCAAAAAGCTCCACGTCAAGGAACTTACTGGTCTCCCCGAAGCAATCCAAAAATTCCAAGAACCTTACCGTTCCCTTCTGTTCAGTGCATACTATTACCAAACCGAAGACCATGAAAAAGCTGTTGGATATGCACAAGATGCCTTTGATATGGCTTTTGCCTCACAATCCCGCCAACAGATCATCAGGGCAACATCCCGCCTTGCAGAATGCCTCATCAGAATCGGACGGCTTGAAAACGCCATTGACGTAATCGAAGCAAACTATCAGATATTCAAAAGTGCCAAGAACCTGACCCCATACGAACAAAAATGGATCGGATATGTACATTATCAATACGCCGTTGCCTTGGCCCAACTCTCAAATTTCGATAAGTCAATGCAACAATTCAAGTTTGCACTGGAATATGGACAAAAAAACAACGACAATCATCTTGTGTCTTCCTCCTTCAATGGTCTTGCCATTGTCTCAGAATGGATCGGCAAGATGAAAAATGCAGAGACCTATTACAAGAAAAGCCTCCGCCATAAACCAAAAAACACAATTGAGTATGCAGTCACCCTCGGAAACTATGGTGCACTGCTCCTGGCACTCGGCAAGACTGAACAGGCAACAGCCACCTACAGAAAAGCCTTGGCAATCTTTGAGAGAAAAGGAACCGCTGAACAAAAGATTTTGATATACCAACAATTGGCATCCATCGCAACCGACCATAACCAACCCACTCTCGCCCTCAACTACTGCAAAAAGATACTTGCCGCCGCAAAAACTGTAAACCTGCCAAACGATATCGCCTACGCTTCATTTGCCATTGGGCTCATCAATGTCAACCTTGGCAACCTGCCAGATGCAGAAAAAGCCTTGCACGATTTTGAAAAAACCGTTCAAGAAAATACCCTCAAACACCTTCTTCCCTATCTTGACTTTCTGAAAATAAAACTGCTCCTGAAACAGAACAAGCATGAGGCACTGCCATTGCTGAGAAAAATGATCAGACAGGAAAACCAAATGTTCGCCCATAAGCACTCTGCCATTCAAACACTCCTCACCTCTTTCCTTCCCCTCGATAACCTCCCTGAAAAAGCCCACATAGTAAGAGAAATTGAAATGACGTTTAAAAAAATGCAGGATGGGGCTAATGAAACCGAGTCCCCGCATTTCTATGCATCTGTCCTCAAACTTCGAGCCCTCCTCTCAAAGATTTCCGGTGACCATGACAAGTTCCACTCACTCCTGTCTGAGGCAATCTCCATCGCAAAAAAACACCATTACCCTGAACTTGAAGCCGAACTGAAAAAAACACAAATGGATACCCCTCCACAAGAAATTGAAAAAAATGTTCTTGACATGCTCCTTTCCGAATCATTCCAAAGGGAAATGCATAAGTCATTGAACCTCCCCACAAACGAAGTAAATGAATTCTACGACCTGCTCAACAGCAAGTTCGGGCTGTTTTCAACATCCTGAACCGACTTGAATTTCCCATACAAAAAGCCCTCCAAAAAATTTGTGTTGCCTCCGAAATTGTTAATACATGTCTCTTTTTAAATACAAATAACGATAAAACTTGATCTGTGGGGTTTGCCTTGCTGTTTCATGCCACGCGAATGTCTCAAAACAAATCTGCTCATAATAAATCCATTGGCATCAAAAGCATGTATGATGCACCCAAAATCCACACCGTTGAAAACTCCAACTCTCCGTCGGAAATACCTCAACATAGTCTAATTCATGCCCAGCTCACCCTTTGCAAGGTGATCCAAACATCATATTTTGCACTGAAGAAAGAAGGAGAGTATGCAAAAGAAGCCAGACCGCCCAAGTTCTTGCCCAAGGATGGCTGTTTCAATCTGGAATTCATTGAGAGACAGATCAAGCGTGGAGGTAAGCTTCTTCGGCTCAGTTTTGGCAAAAGAAAGACAAAAACTCTGGACAGGGGGTATCTATATGACATACTCACGGTTTCTTCCAGTCGAAGCACTTGGGATCCCTACCTTGGTTGGGGATACATCGACTTGGATTATCTTTATGATTATGCTTGGAGTCTATCGGGTGAATAAAATGAAACTAGTATCCCTTTTTCTTATAATATTTCTTCTTGGGAATTCCTTATCCGTAATGTCCAAATCTGATGAGCCTGACTACTTGTATATCGCAAAGGACAGGGTCACGCTCAGTGCAGGCGAGGCTTATGGAATGAAGATTCAATTGAATGACACTTATCCCATCGAAAATTATAATTATGTAACCAATGTCTATATCGTCAGCTTCGAGGGGAATCTTACCTTGCAACTGGCTCATTCCCCATCTGGAACCTATGTGGATATGGAACGGGATGTCAAAAGATACCAAAAAAATGTGACCCTTGATGCCGAGACGTACCCCGCCGCCTACAAACGGGAAAAAAACGTTACAGTTCCCGAAGAAGAAGCCATCTCCGTCTCCATCCATGGTTTTGGTTATATCGGTTTGGAAGATCGTGATAACGCATGGAGAACCTTTTTCTTCAACATAACCTCCTTTGGTGTCGGAAATGTGACTCTTTATTTCAATGTTATCGGGACGCATATCCCAACCACTGATATGGTTACTAGCCCTCTTCCGACACTTCCTGCTTTGATGGCTCTGGCTTTTGCCTCTTTCGCAAAAAGCTACTTCAACAAAAAGCAAACAAGAATTGAATGATCGGTTTTTCTTCAATTAAACGGCTGATGGA
>WAKA01000037.1 GCA_015523565.1 Candidatus Heimdallarchaeota archaeon
AAATATAATGAACTACAAATTCTGGTCGTTCATTGTTCCAATGGGTTAACCCAAATCCGAATGCAATCACTACCAACATAATCTCACGGCTCTTGTTTGTGAAAACTTTATCTGAAAGTTGTGTCAGTCCACTTCTAAAAACCAATTCTTCTTGCAATGCTACAGTCAGGAAAATACCAATAAATCCTATGATAATTTCTTGCGGATCAAAGCCAATAGGATTCCAAACAAGGAATCCTGTCAATAGACCGAATGGTACAATAACAATCGACGCATAATTGAGATGGATAAATGCAATCTTTGCACCTTCAAGAGAGGGGGTAATCCCGCTGTCATGCATGTTTTCATCTTGTATCACGCCAACCCAATATCCAAAGTTTATAGAGATCACATGTGCAATCCAGAGTGAGTTCATTAGGTAGGAGAGTCCTTTTAGCCCTTCAAAAAGAGGGGATGTGTATCTGTGGTCAAATCCAATCCAAAGCAAGATCAGACCAAAAGAAGAGAATATTGGACGTGAATATTTAATGAATCTGTTTTCATCATTTCCTCTTAATTCTGCATTGAATAGTATTGCAGGAATTGTATACCATATCAAAAACAGAAAAGTATCTATAGGTTGGTTAATGCCAGCCAAAAGAAAAATCAATTCAGGTAAAATCGTGGAAAGTGAGACAAGTAAATATGGATTGACTTTCCATGATCTGATAATCTTTGAGATCCGTCTTGTCGATATGGCAAGTGTTGAAAAGATCCACCAAGCACTGAAAATCCAAACAATTATATTTTTAATGACATCTTCCTGTGGTTCTACAAGTATTACCAGCGTGGCCGCAATTCCAGACACTAATGCAATTACAGTAATGTCCTTTTTCATGTAATTTTGAAAGACAGTACTTTTAATAACGTTTTGCGAAACAAGGGTTGATATTTCATATTTATTCTTCTGTTTTCATATTCTTGCCTTCTTTTTTTAACTAACCTAGCAATATTATGCAAAAGGATCGTTTCTTTTTTATCAATCCTGAACTTGTTTATTACATGGAAACGGTTAATTTAATTACAGAAGATGCAGTTGCAAAAGTTACGATTTCAAGACCCAAAGCCCTAAACGCAATCAATAGTCAAGTGCTTGATGAGCTTTCCCAAATCATAGGTCAAATCGAAAGTGACCCTAACGTAAGGGTTGTTGTGATAACAGGCGATGGAGACAAATCATTTGTTGCAGGCGCAGATATCGCGGAAATGTCTAAGTTGACACCGTTGGAGGCTCGAAATTTTTTGACAAGAGGGCAAAGGTTACTGGATCGAATTGAAAACCTCAATGCAATTACTGTGGCAAGGGTTAACGGTTATGCCTTAGGTGGTGGTCTAGAGCTTGCCTTGGCTTGTGATATCCGCATTGCTTCAGAAAATGCACTTGTAGGGCTTCCAGAAGTAAGTCTAGGGCTTATTCCCAGTTTTGGCGGCACCCAGCGTTTAACTCGGGTTGTGGGAAGCAGTGTATCAAAATACCTCATTCTCCTTGGAAAAAGACTAAAAGCCAGTGAGGCGTTGAATTATGGCATCCTCAATGAAGTTGTCCCAATCGGGGAATTGGACTCTGCTGTAGACAAGGTTATTGACACCTTACTGAACATGGCTCCTGTCGCCTTAACTGCTGCAAAGAATGCCATTTATATGGCAAGCCAAACCGATATGTACTCTGGTCAAGAGCTTGAAGTGAATTATGCTTCTATGTGCTTCTCCACAGACGATTTACGTGAGGGAATGAATGCATTTTTGGAAAAAAGAAAAGCAAAATTTACAGGTAAATAAGTAAACTGTAAAAGGTATCTAATTTATTTCTCTCTTGAATGCCTGAAGGTCCTGAAGTTGAAGTGGTTCGGAGAGGTCTTCTTCAGATTGTTGAAAAAGAAATTTCTGATGCTTGGTTTGCAGACCATCCAAAATACCGTATTCTATCCAAGAACCAGTTTGTCGGGAATAATGTTAAAAATATTGCCCGGTATGGGAAATTCCTGGTTTGGAAGTTTGAAGATGGCTTGACTGTGGTCAATCATCTCGGAATGACTGGAATTTGGAGACTGTTTTCTGCTGATTCATTTGATTGGAAAAGTCTTCGCCACCCAAAAATTGTCTTTGGATTTGTCAACGCCGAAAAATTAGTGTTTGAGGATGTTCGTACATTCGGAAAATTTGAAATTGTGAGAGAATTACCATCTGTTATTCAACAAATGGGTCCTGATATCCTAAAACCCAATTTTGACATGAACAAGTTCATCTCGAACATACGGGGCAAAGGTAAAAATCCTCGACGGCAACAAATTGGAAAACTTCTGCTTGACCAATCAATCATTGCTGGTTGTGGAAATATCTATAAGTCCGAGGCACTTTTCCTTGCTAAAATTAACCCTTTTTGTCCTGCCGATAAGATTAGTGACGAGGATCTGGAAAGATTGGCAAATGCCTTGATCTCCGTTGCAAAAATGGCTCTGAAAAGTGGTGGGTCAACATTGCGTGATTTCAGCTCTGTAGAGGGATATAATGGGTTGATGCAAAACAAATTCAACGTATATGGGAAAGAAGGCTCTGCCTGCATTGATTGTGGCAATAAAATTGAAAGGGTCGTTCAAGGTGGTAGAAGCACCTTTTTTTGTAGGGTTTGCCAGAACCTTTAGAAAACCGTTACTTCTAGTCTTCTAATTCCTCTTCCCTTATTTTTGTGCTTGAGTATTTTAAAGCTCCCCAGTTCCTTTGTTGATTTTACATGGATGCCTCCATCTGCTTGGCGATCTACAGATCCAATTGATACAACTCTTACTTCCTTCAAACCTTTTGGAAGGATATTGTTTTTTGTTCTGATTAATCCTGGGGTACTGACAACTTCGTCTATGCTTAAAACCTCCGCTGATGTCGGATGGTCTTCCTCAATAATTTTCCTCATCTGATCCTCTATCTCCTTCAACTCCTCTTTTGTGAAGTTTCTGGACATATCAAAGTCTATCTTTGCTTTTTCAGGGGTTATGTCACTTCCAGTTACAAGTACCCCATGTTTATTCCAGACAATTGCTGAAATTAAATGCAAGGTGGTATGGTGCTTCATCATGGCGTATCTGCGATCCCAATCGATTTTTAGATTCACCTCATCACCTACCCCAAATCCTGGATTTTCATCTATGACATGGATGTTCCCCTTATCTGACCGAAGGACATTTACAACATTGGCAATTCCTTTTTCATTGGAAATTGTCCCTGTGTCTGGCTTTACTCCACATGATTTCCCGAAAAAAATAGTCTGATCCAGTAAAATCCCTTGATCTGAGATCTCAATTATCTTTGCTGATGCCTCCTTCAAATATGGATCTTCATAAAACAGGTTTCTTGTTGTCATATTTCTCAAAAATCATGGATAAACAAAAAAGTAATGGATGAAGCAAATTCCAAAAAGCTTAATATTATTCAATTTGTTTGGTCTGATTTTCCCTTCTGGCGTTTCGTTTTTATTGCATTCAAAATGGTGAATATGAAAACTGTTTTTACTACCTATGTTCAACTTAATTCTATATGAAATATCCGGATGCAGAACGAATTAATGTTGTCGATGATTATCATGGCACACCTGTTGCAGATCCCTATCGCTATTTGGAAAACCCTGAAGACCCAAGAACACTGAAATTTATTGAAGAAAATAACAAATTGGTTGATGAATGCATTGAAAAAGAAAGAATTGAATACTATCGTGAAAGGATTACGGAATGCTACCAATCATATGTTCGATATTTTGGGTTACACAAGGTAAATGATGCGTTCCTCTACAGTAGGATGTCTGGATTGCAATCACAGCCTGTAGATTTGTTGAAGATTGGTGACCAAGAAAAAGTTGTCTTGGATGTCAATACACTGAGTGAAGACGGCACCACTTCCGTGACATTTAGATCCCTTTCACCCAATGGAAGATATTATACTGCAAATGTGACTGTACATGGTTCTGATTGGCAATCAATGATGATAATCGATCTGGAAACTGGTAAGGAGCTTGAGAAGTTGGATTGGATCAGGTTTACAAATGTGGAATGGAAAAAGGATTCATCTGGATTTTATTATCAAAGATTTCCAAACCAATCCGATTTGCCACCAGAAAAAAGGAATATGGATGCTAAAATTTACTTTCATAAAATAGGAACTCCTCAGGATGAAGATATGCTTGTCTTTACTCCAGATAGCCCAAAAGAATTTGTTTCCCCCATAATGTTTGCATACAAGCATCTTTTCCTGTTGGTAAACAATTCCACCCATCCCAAGAACAAGCTATACTACCGAAAAGAGGGTGATAATCATTTCGTTTCAATTATCCCTGAGTATGACGGATTTCGATACTTGCCAATCGGTGTGTCAAATCAATATGTCTACCTAATAACCAGCAATAACGCCCCCAACTCCAAAATTGTAAGGCTTCCACTTGATTCACTAGAAACCCCTAAATTCGAAGAAATAATCCCTGAATCCGCCCAAGCAATCAGTTTTGCCAGCTTAACTGGAAATTCAATTGCAGTTGTGTATTTGAAACATGCCAGCCATGAAATTCATTTGTTTTCCTTGGATGGAAAATTCCAGTCAATTGTACCCATCCCCGAAATGGGGGCCGTGACATCAATGGAGGGAAAATACGGTGACGATGAGCTATTCATTGAATATCATAATTTCTTCCATCCATATACAATTTTCAGGTATCGCCATTCTTCAGGATCATTGAACAAATTCTTGGAACCAGAATTCGGAATTGATACTGACCAATTCACTGTCAGGCAAGTCTTTTATCCGTCAAAAGATGGCACAAAGGTTCCAATGTTCATAGTGCACAAAAAGGGAATTGAAAAAAATGGAACTAACCCCACTTTCCTTTACGGGTATGGCGGATTCAATATTTCCAACACTCCTTCCTTCGCTCCTTATTACCTCCCGTGGCTTGAAGATGGGGGAATTTTTGCTTTGGCGAATATCAGAGGTGGCGGTGAATACGGCAAGAATTGGCATGAACAAGGAACACTTGAAAGAAAACAAAACGTATTTGATGATTTCATTGCCGCCGCAGAATACTTGATCGCAGAAAAATATACCTCTCCCAAAAAACTTGCAATAAATGGAAGGAGTAATGGTGGATTGCTTATTGGTGCTGTCCTTGTCCAAAGACCTGACCTCTTCGGTGCCGCAGTTCCCCAAGTCGGCGTTCTTGATATGCTACGCTATTCTCTCTTCACAATTGGAAGATTCTGGATTGAAGAGTACGGAGACGCAATAAACAATCCCGAACATTTCAAATTCCTGATAAAATATTCTCCCCTACATAATGTCAAGGATGCAGAGTATCCTCCGACTCTTATTACTGCTGCAGAAGGTGACAACAGGGTTGATCCTGCCCATAGCTTAAAGTTTGCTGCTACTTTACAATACCATCAAAAAGGAGAATCCCCCATTCTTTTGCGTATCGAACGAAAAGCTGGTCATGGGTTTGGCAAACCAATGACAAAGGTTATTGAGGATTTAAGCTATAAATTCGCATTTATCTCACAAGCTTTGGATATTTCAGTCCATACACCCAAGCCAACTGTTTCTTCCTGATTGCAAAATGTTTTCAAACAAATGAAGATTTCTCTTATATGGACGAGGAATTAATTGCCCTCTTATCAAAACTTGTCGAGTTTGATACCAGTATTAATCCTGATAAAAATCAATTCCCAGACCCTAGTTGCAGGGATTGGCTTGAAACATATGCAAAGGACAAGGGCTATGAAATTTTAAGCTTACCAGAAGCTAATTACAAAGGAAATCCTGTTTATCCACTTCTTGCTGTCAAAAGGGGGAAATCTTCTGGATCCAATGTCTTGTTTCTCGGACATATCGATGTTGTTCCAGTCACTCCAGAAGAAATATCCTCTTGGGATACCAATCCTTTCACCCCTACAAGAAAAGGTGATTTCTTGATGGGTCGAGGTGCCAGTGATATGAAAGGGGGTGTTGCCGCCTTTTTCACCGCTTTCAATGAAATGGAGATTGAAAAGGGAAATCTTCTGATTGCAGTCAGCGGAGATGAAGAAATAGGTGGTACTGGCTCTTTACCTGCAATTATCCAAGCACTCAAAGAAAATGATCTAATGCCTGATTTTGTAATCAATGCAGAACCAAGCAAGGATTCTGTCTTGGTCACTCAAAGAAGAGGTGCCACATGGTTAAGATACACTTTCCCAATTGATAGGAAACAAATTCTTGGCCATAAGAAAACAATCGAATTCTTTTCAAGACAAGGTGATGGGTCTCAAACCCTCCATTCTGCCTCATATCTGTTTGGTGCTGATATTCATGCCATGACTGCCGCGGCTAAATTTTCTGTTGACAAAAAAATTGTGAAAGTTATTTCATCAAGCATAAAAAATAATGCCGTTCCTCAAAAAGTCACTCTTGAATATGTTATCCCTGATCCTGATGGTGAACCAATTGAATATTCCCCCACTCTTTCACGAATTATGTGGAATCTTGCCTCTGTCAATACCATGGATTGGCCAGTCAAACGAAGCAAATTTGGAATATCCGTCAATCCAAATGTTCTTCAGTATAACCCTGACCAAACCGCTTCCCTTACTTTTGATATCAGATCGATGCTTTCAGATACAGAGGGGCATTCAATATTGCTTAATTCAATAGAAGAACATTTGAATCATGAAATAGGCAATGTCAAAGGTGAAATTTTGGCACAGATTGATCCTGTTGACGTCGATCCCAATTCATTTCTCCCGAAGCTTATCTTAGATGTTTGCAAGAAGCATAAATATCCTATATATGCAATTGGTGAAAAATTGGGGGGTGCAAGTGACACTCGCTATTTCACCCAATTGAATATTCCTGGTGTAGAACTTGGTCCCATTGGAAAGAACGATCACGGAATTAATGAAGGGGTAAATATTGCTTCCTTGGAAAAGCTTGTTGATATCTTCAGAGATGTATTCCTAAAACTTTCCAATTCTTGAGTTGGATATTATTCTTTATATATCGAGAAACATATCTAAAGGCGTGCCTGGAGAGATTCTTGCAATTGCCGCCACCTTCACTTTTGTCCTGTCAAGTGCAATGTTCAGAAAGGTGGAGAATACTCTCTCTGCTGTTCAAATCAGCGCGTTCAGAACATCTGTTGGTTTATTCACGTTTTATTTCTTGTCCATTTATTATGGATTTTTCAGGTATGCATTTTCCCTTCCCCCAAAAATCATCTTTTATCTGGTCATAAGCATAGTTGCAGGACAAGTCATTGGAGATACGCTCTATCTTTACACTCAGGAAAAAATAGGTACTACGCTTTCAATTACACTCTCTACAACCTTCCCATTTTTTACATTTCTCGTTGCATTTATTGTAAGGAATGAAACAGTTCCAAATTCCTTTATCGTCTCTGCAACACTAATTTCCATTGGTGTTATGCTCATTTCCAGAGGAAAAGTCTCATACAAATCATCCAAAAGCCATAATGTTAACCCATTGGCTATTGGTCTTGGTCTCCTTTCATCTTTTGCATGGGGGGTTGCTACAGTCTATACAGACCTTAGCTTGGATCTGGTGAGTCAATCAATCCCTGATGACATTGATCCCACAATAACAGGGAATCTCATCCGATTTCCAATTGCCACTATTGCTCTTATTACCCTGTCTATCAGAGATTCTAAAACACCACTTGCAAAAATAGACAAAAAAACATTTGCTTGGGTCTTTTCAGCATCAATTATTGGAACTGCCCTTGGAGCATACCTTTGGGCTGAATCTGCTCGAATAGCAGGCGCTTCCCTTAGTGCCCTGATATATTCGGCATCTCCACTTTTTGCATTACCAATAGGTTATCTCCTCAATTCTGAAAAAATCAACCTATATGGAATTACAGGCGCATTAGTTACTGCAATCGGTGTATCCCTGATTTTTATTTAGCCTAAAGGAAATTTCAAATAATGCAACTTAACACTTAAATTATGGAAATCACGCACAAAAAACCAGTTACTGCTGCTTGTAACTGCAACAAATGTGTAAACAACAAAGATGAGTTGATTTATTCAATATGGAAAAACAAAATCATTTATTTCTGCACAGAAAAATGCAAAAATGAATTTGATGAATCCCCTGAGACATTTATCAAGTCAAACCACTTTAAAATTGACTTTAATGACCTTCCAGAATTGGAAATGACAGAATAGATTGCAATGCAACGTTCTGCATTCTTCAACTCATTTTATAATTCAAAAATATGTACAAATGTGAAATAATACAGTTATGGGCTTTCATCTAATTATCATCCTTATCCTCTTCAAACTTATCATCCTTATCCTCTTCAAACTTATCGGCAATTGGCAGAACTTGAAATACTTTGCTCTTAAGAAATTTTTTATAATTTTCATAGTTCAAATCCTCTGGAAACTTATTTTGCAACCATTTGTAAAATCCACAATTACTACAGGTATTAATTTTGTCATCCCATATCTCTTGTGATGAACCAAAACATTTTGTGCCCAAAATAAACATACAGGCCCTCCCTCCATTAACTCCTCCTAAAAATCTATCTGCACCTTCTGAATAAAAGGCCGCACAATCGTCTTTGACACCACACCCCTGAAATTCCCAACAGTTCATCCATTATGTATTGTTTTTATTCCTTTTAAGTATTCTAGTGAAATCTGTTTTTACTTTAAAACTATTCAAAATTCCTTAAAAAGTATCGTATGAATATTAATTTCTTCAAAAATTTTTCTTCTTTTTTATCAAATGTTCTTTTTTCACCTGTTTGCCAAAAGTAAGCAATATTCCTCATACATTGAAGATATCGCCTCTCTTATTCTTTTTTTGTCTTCTTCTCTCTCCAAAGAATCACACATGTATTCCTGTAACTTCAGCAAGGTTCCCATCGTTCTTTTTCTCCTTTTATAAGGTGTCATCTCATTCCCATGAATATATTCAAGTTTATTCTCTTCATGGTAGTTGATTATTGCCTTCCAAAGAAATGCATAGGCTATTCTTGAATCAATGTCAATTCTATTGACCATTTGGTTAAACATACCTTGAACTACATACTTGATTTTCTTTTGTCCTTCTGTAAGAACCAATGATTCACTAAAGATCAACAATTCTTCAATTGCATCTTTTTTAAACTTCAACATTACCTTATTCTTTCGTCAAACAGATTAATAAATTTTCTCAAAAATTAATAAACTAATTAAATAAGCGCTTGCCTACATTTTTTGCATAATTCCGTATTTTCTGGGTTTGCTTCACCACAATTTGTACAATACCATGAATCAGATCCTTTGACATGATAGTGATGCTTGTTTTTTGAATGAATGACTGGTGTATTGTCATATTTTGTTTTTGTCAATCTAACACCTACCACAAGACCAAAATAACCAAAAAATAGATAAGCAATCAATTTTTGGTATGTCTGTATTGGAAATGCGTTTAAAACAGGAATGTTGGAGGTTTTTACTAGTTTAAATCCATCCAGAAGGTTGATGATTGTAAAAAGGGCTAATAAAAAGAGAAGGACGTAATCCACCCAAATTAATTTTGTTTTCTTGTATGGCAAATCTCTTGCAAAAATAAGCATGATATACCATAAAATGCAGACAATGGTAATCAATATATAAAGCAATGCAACCCAAAATCCATGTTCTTGCCAAAAATACTGTACTGGAAAACTCAAATCAAATATCCCCACTCCGATCAACATAGGTCCAGTCAAAACACCACCGACAATGGCAATCCAAAGAACTATCGTGGAAAACAAACTTTCATTTCTCATCTGCCGAAATGAAAAAGTGAAAAATGGAATCATCAGTATCCCTGATAAAACCAAAGTAAAATTAAAAATGTCGGGATGCGGTGGGGCATATCTTTTTTCTGTAGTTCCATCGGAGAATACTTCAATGTAGTCTCTTCTTACACCCAATTCAGAAAAGAATTGCTTAAAAAAGTCATATTTCCCATTTGGTGTTTCATAAAGGAGAATTGCAAGAAACGTCCCAAACAAGAATATCACCCCTGCAAGGAGAATGCTGGCAGGTGGGATGTAATCCAAAAACTGTCTGTCCTCCTCCTTAATGACATATTTTCTTTGTTGCATGATTTTGAAACAAATCAGATAAATATAATATCTTCACGGATGAAAAATGGAAAATAGGCATTCAATTTTTACTTTATTGTGTTCCTGACAAATGGGAACATTTAATATCAATGCCAATGCAAAAAGATTAGAGAAAGCTTATTTCGAGCGTCTTTAAGTAATTTATCAATCTAATTGGAGAGGATATGTATTTCTCAAAATCAAGCTTATGATCTATTAACCACTAAATATCTTCCGAACCCTTCCGATGGGGAATTGCAGATGATTTCCGACCTCTTTAAGGACTGGCTAAGATCGAAGAATGAAGGGCTTTTGGTTCATATGTTTCAGATTATCGATAGCCATGAATCTCAAGAGGTTAGGAATCTTGCATTGGATCATATTCAACGATTTTTACCCTCTCAAAAAAGGGAATTGGTCTTAAATCTCTGGATAACACACCCCCTGCCGTCCTTGAAAGACTTCATCAAGCAACTTGTCGATACCTATCGTGACAAAATCAAAAAGCCATTGCTTTCTGCATTGTTTGTCATGTTAGATGAGCTTATCAAACTAGAGGAAATGGATCCAGATCTCATATATCTTGATACTTATCTGGAAGACATGGATCCCTCATTGGGAAGCCTTTTGTTTGAAAGGGCTGGCAAGCTCAAGAAAAAACTCTTCGCAACTCGTCCTCCCCAGATTTTTAGCGACGAAAATGTATCCATTGCAGATCTTCTCAGCAAAAAAGATTATGATACACTTTGGCAATCCGTTTTGAATTACCCATTCCCTTTTATCTGTGAAATGATCAAGACCCTTGAAGAAGAGGGATGGACTCCTGATGACTTGGAGATCCGGCGTTTCAAAGACATTCTTGCTGAATATCTTGGAAATGAAGGGTGGAAACCAATTGAACATGTGCTTGATTTGACATTGTCCATTCGTGATCCAAAAACACAAAGTTTCCGAAAATTGACGCAAACAGAAACCCGGATGAAACTGATTGACATCAAAATCTCCCCAATTATCTTCACTCGTCCAGATAGAATCCCAAAAATGCCGTTTGTCAATAGGGGAAGATTCAATCTTGTAGATAATGCCTTGGGGATTTCTATCTATCAGGAAAGGGTAAGATACTCTTCTTTTACTGGAAAACTTCATATTCCAATTTATTCTTCGAATGGTGTTCAAATTGCAGAGATTGTTGCGTTTGCCTCTCAGACATCTTCTTTCCACATGGACGAAGATGGTCTATATTTTTCTATTAAGACAAAGGGTGGAACTTATTCTGTAGACCTTGATGCTCTTGCTTCATTTCTTCTCCCGTTTAATCAACATACTGAACTCATTGCCGCGGCTATTCCCGTCATGCTTTCCGATGCTACTGGACGAAAAAGATTGATCATCGAAGCTATGAAGCTCCTTTCAGACCTGCAGCAAGGTCGATCTTTCTCAATTTTTGACCTTAAGGAAGAAGTTCCAATTGTAAATCACACAAAAAATTCATGTTGCTCTCTTGCTTTCGATTTCGGCAACTATTTCACAAAAGTGGGCGTCATTCCTTCAACATGCAACCATCGACCTGTATTCTTTGAGTTCCCTTCCGCAATCTATTATTTGACTCCTTCCCAAAAATTTGTTGGAGACATTCTCTACCAAAAAGAAATTGAGGGAGAACCAGTTGATCCAACTTTAATCTTTACAGATATACAATACGGATTGGCACACGGGACTACCCATACAATCCGGGTACAAAATCTCACAATTGATGTCCAGACAGCTACAAGTAATTTCATTGAGGAGGTCATCAAAATTGTCATGCAAGAAATTGATTATCCAATATCTACAGTGGTGTTTTCACATCAAAGTAACGTTCCTCTCAAATATCTGGTTTGGATGAAACAACAATTCCACAATCTTGGCTTTGAAACAGTAACTGGTCTGAATTCTGCCCTGTCCCATATTTTGGCAGATTATCGGCTGAAAAAGACAAAAGGTGTATACTTGTATGTCAATGTCAATGAAAATGGAACTGAATTAACGCTGGTGGAACTTCCTCCACAAAAAACAAAGAAAAGAAAGGAAACTGAATTGCTAAAGGTAAACCAGCCTGCTCCGAAAATTGTAGTTCAAAGATATGTACCTTATGGACTGCCCCAGCTTTTAGAGAAACTGAAGAAATTCGTTCCTGACAATGTTCCCGATCTTGATAAAAACAGAATGGTTGTCAATGGTGTTCAAGAGTTGTTTACTCAATTTGAAAGTCATATATTTCCAAACCCCATATTTATTGATTCCAATAATGATTGTGAATATTGCATTGACACATCTCTTTTCTTTGACTTTGAAAAGCTTAGTTTTGTTCTGAGAGATATTTTTTACCATGGGCTTGATCAAGGAATCCCCAAATCTAAAATCTCTGGTATCATCTTTTCAGGTCTTGGAAAAATGTATCCTGATTTGGCCCGTTTTATATTCAACTATTTTGACAAACAATTTCCAATTGTTGTTCTCGATGATCCTGACATTTGTGCCAAAGGTCTTGGGATCTTTGGAAATGGCCAGCAGATAGAGGCTCCACTCGGCTATGAAATCATGCTTAGAACTAGTGATGAAGGACTCATGACGTTTCAGACATTGTTTCAAGAAGGTGAAAAAATTACAGGGATGTCCAAGAAGTTCCAGATCAACATGGAGACAAAACTTGACACCATAGCACTTGACGTATGGACGAAACGCAGCAATTACGAAAAGGCCATTGAAAAAGAAGAACACGAGCATTCCAATATAGAAGATCAATACATTTTTGATAAATTGACCCCATTTCCAAGATTATTGCCGATTTCAAAGTGGAAAAATCCCATTATTTTTGCAGGTATTGACAAATTTGGCAGGTTTGGTCTCTCCATTCACGAAAAGGATACTGATGAAATTGTGTTGGATTATATCTCCCCCATGCTTTAACCATTGTCCCCTTTGTTTATCCTGTCCACAATCTCTTCATACAACCGAATTCCAGCATCTGAAAATATGTATTCTTGAGCTGATTTCAGGAATGATTGTATTTCTTCTCGGGGCATTCTGTCAGCATATGCCATTGCCTGTATACACATTTCCAGTTTATCCAATTCTTTCACCTTCCTTGCATCAATGGTCTCTTGCTCTATATATTCAAGTACCAGTTCCTTTACTTGTCGGATTGTTGATGTCGGCGTGATTTTTAACAGCAATTGCATTGCTTCTCTTTCTTTTCTGTCCTTTTCTTCCTTTTTTTTCCTGTCTTTGTGATGGCCTTTCTGCCAAACAATGTCTCCAGTAATGCTTTCTGCAAGGTCATGAACCAATGCCATTTGGATCAACTTGTTTTTTGCAGGATCGTGTTCATCAATCAACAGAATTGCCAAAAGTGCAACCATAAAACTATGATCTGCAATACTTTCAGCATCTGAAATCCCTACATCCATCCATCCTGTTCTTTTTATCTCTTTTAACTGATAGTACACCATTAGTCGATCCAATAAACCTGCATTTTTCATGGTTTACCCTTCCAAGGATTTTAGGCGACTGACTGTGAACTCATCTCTTCGCTCTTTCAGAATTTTGCTTGTTTTCATTTCTTTTAACAAAAGTGGGAAAAGGAGAAAGGAAAGGAGGGTATTGAATAATAGATATCCAACGTTTACAGTGCTCAGGTAAAGATTTACCAAAGCAACTGCCACAATGACGATTTCAATGATTAAGGTCGCCTGAATCCCCTGAGAAAGAAATGATGCAAATTTGACTGTGTCCAAGGACATGTCTTCCTTAATCTGCAAAGGCAGGAATACACCAAGTGAAATAAAGGGGATGAAAAAAATAAGCAACAATGGAGACCCAATACTTAATGTCGTTGTGACGGCTAGAATTGCGAATAGAAACCCAATTGATTTAAAAATGACGATATTCAACATAGTTTCTTCAAATTTCTTAAAATTAAACCCTATGTTTGCTATTCATATGTTTGTCATTAGAGATATGCTATTTGTTCGGCACCTTTTTTGAAAAATTTGTTGCTCGTTCTTGCCTAAATCCATCCCTATACTCATCAAAGCTAATCATCGTAATTGTATTTGCAATGCCTGGAATATTCCTCATCTCTTCAATAATTAAATCGCTTAGCATGTTCATGTGGGGAATGGCAATTTCAACTAAGAAATCGTGGGAACCTGTAATGATATTGACCCTTGTGACATACCTTATTCTAGATATCAATTTTGCTACAGTTGCTTGTCTATATTCGGTTCCCGCTGTTTTTGCATCATAGCCCACTAAAATAAAAGCCCGAAGGGGCAATCCACATTTGTTATAATTTAATTTTGCTGTAAACCTGTCAATTATGCCCTTTTCCTTTAATTTCTTAATTCTCTCATGTGCAGTGGCTCTTGCAATACGTGCCTTATTTGCAATGGCTTGTGTACTTTGACGTGAATCAATCAGTAATTCGCGTAAAATCACTGCATCTGTTTTGTCAATGAGATTCAGTTCCAATAGGTGATCAATTAACCAGTTCGAAGGCTGATGGACTAAACTTTCATGAGTGTTCCATTCACTCATGGATTTCCTTGATAACTGCAGATTAAATGGTTTTACATCTATAGTTGACATATTGGTGAACCTTTTTCTTTTTCCCTGACGAAATGTCGGAGGAACACTTGATTTTCATATTTTTGGTTATTTTCTCCCGAACAATTGACCCTTGAATGAAGAAGACATTAAATAACATAACCTCTCATATTAAATCGTATTTTGGATAATCCGACGAATTGTTGGATGATTCCAAAAAAAATGTAATAACCGTTGGTTGATTGTTATGGAGAAAGATAAGGATTTCTCACAAATGGGTGAACAAACCCTTGCAATTCACGGTGGTCTTGACTGGAAAGATATTTACCCATATCCTGTCAATGCCCCAATTTTCGCATCTTCGACCTTTGCTTTTCAAAATGTCGATCATGGTGCCCGAATTTTTCAGGGAGAAGAACCAGGTGGGTATACCTATGGACGTCTTGCTAACCCCACTGTACGTGATGCTGAACAAAGACTTGCAAACTTGGAGCATAGTGAGGATTGTGTATTGCTTGCAAGCGGAATGGCCGCCGTGTCTACCCTGATTTTTACAATTCTTCAAAAAGGAGACCATCTTGTGGCAGATAATACCTTGTATGGGGGAACCATGAGTCTCTTTACTCACGAATTGGAAAAACACGGTATCGAGGTAACCCTTGTTGACGCATCCGATCCTGAAAATGTAAGGAAAGCATTGAAAGACAATACAAAACTTATTTATTTCGAAACACCTACAAACCCCACTCTTAGGCTTGTTCCCATAAGACCAATCGTTGAAATTGCAAAAGAATGCAATGTCCTGACTGCACTAGACTCAACATTCATGTCACCAATTCTTATGCGTCCAATTGATATGGGTGTGGATTTTGTGATCCATTCTGCAACAAAATACCTAAATGGTCAATCTGATGTAATTGCAGGTGCAATTTGCGGTCAAAAGGAATGGATAGACCAATGCAGGATGACTGCTGTCCATCATGGTGGAATATTGGGTCCATTTGAGGCATACTTGCTGTCACGGGGAATGAAAACACTGAAAATCAGAATGGATGCCCACGAAAGAGGGGCAAGAATTGTCGCAGATTTTCTCGCATCGCATCCACTGGTAGAAAAGGTCTATTACCCTGGCTTGGCATCTCATCCTCAACATGAACTCGCAAAAGAACAACAGAATGGATTTGGCGCAATGATTGGTTTTGAACTCAAAGGAGACTTGGAAACCGCCAAAAAATTCGTTGACCATCTGAACTTGATCACGCGTGCTGTTTCATTGGGCGGCGTAGAAAGTCTGTTAACCCATCCTGCCTCAACTACACATTCAATTGTTGATGAAGAGGACAGAAAACGTGCAGGGATTACAGACACATATATGCGGTTGTCTGTTGGTTTGGAGGACCCTGAAGACATCATCAAGGATATGGAACAAGCATTTGCAGTTATTGAGAAAGACCTCAAAATGGAGTTAAGCCATTAGGGGAAAGTAATTAACTTGCCTTTCATATATATGTTCGTAAATGGATGAACAACAATACACTGCTGAAATAGAAGTGTCTCGAAAGTCATTGTTCTTAGTTCTGAAACCAATCACTGGTGGTCAGGACATCATCCTCCCTTTAGCTGAAGTCAAACCTTCAAGTACCTTGTGCTACCAGTACGACCTTTGGGAAAATGCCCTCGACAATCTAGACCCTGACGAAATGCCAATAATCAACAAGGCAAAATTAGAAAGCCAAATTCAAACCTTGCTGGATCAAATAACTGCTCATAGATCAATTCCGTGTGATTGTGATGAAGATATCTCCACCCGATATTTCAGAGGCTTCAAACTAGAGACAAAGAAAGGTCAATATGTTCTATCTATTCTTGTCTATTCCAATGAAACCCAAAGTATCCTCACATTTGAAGTCAATACATCTCCAAATAGTATTGAACTACTCAAGTTCTTAATTGAAATAATTGAATATGGTACAAAACATGCCCATTATCAAACCTTTGATTTAATTGACTTTTCTGAGATTGTCCATCGAGGCTACGATATTGTTCTTTCTGCTGGAGAAGCTCTTGAAAACTGGAAATTTGAATTAGGGGTTGATTTGTCAAAAGAGGAAAATTCACTCTATAAAAAAGCGGAAAGATTACTACAGGCGGCCTTAGATTTCCAAGAGAATAACCTTTAGTCTTCCTTTGAGAGATAGTAAAAATAGAATGCCCATAATATCATCAAAGCAAGATTCCCCCATCCGATAGCCAATGACATCTCCTTGTTGAAATTTGAAAGACCTACGTCTGCTTCACTTCCTGAAATGGCTCCTGTTACTGTGACATTTACTATGAAAAATGCCAATAACTCTGTAATGAACATTGGTAAAAATATTTGGGTCCATGAGGGAACTCGATTGAATAAATCCTCACGGTTTGCCAAACCAATTACCAATGCCAAAAATGTAATTTGCAAAAGAACAAGGATTACTGCGACTAGTGCCCAATTTGATTTCTCAAGAGGCAATGGTTTGTATAGGAAACCCAATTTTGTTTCAACAGGGTTTTGAACAGCCAAATAAAAGAGCAAGCCAATGGAAACCAAAGCCAAACTCATTGAAATAACAAATGTTCTCCCCGCTGGATTTTCTACATATCTTTCAGTCAAGCTACTCATAATCTTATCTCCAACCTCGATAAAGAAAATTCCTTTTTAGGGATATCGGTCGTTACTCCTTTAGCTTAACTCTTGAAAGATAATTTTATGTTTGGCTGTTTCCTATCTATCAATCTTTAAATGAGTGAATAAAATAATTAATTAGAAGACAAAAAATAGAGGTCGCATAACTGACCTCTCCATGTCGTTTAATGGTGAAAAGAAAATGTCGTATGATCGTGGAGAAAGACCTCAAAAAGTAGATCTAGGAGAATTATCATTGGTTAGGTACAAGTCCCATGGAAAACAGTTTGAACTTGTTGTAAACCCTGAAAAGGCTTGGGACTACTTGCATGACGGAAACGTGCCTCTAGACGATGTTGTTGAAGCTTATGTCATTTTTGATGACTTCAGAAAAGGTCAAAAGGCTTCCACTTCTGATCTTGAAGAAGTTTTTGGAACAACAGACGAAGTACAAATCGCAAAGACAATGCTTGAAAAAGGTCATTTACTAATTACTCAAGAAATGAGGAAAAGGTTTTTGGAGGAAAAAACAAAAGAAATTGTTGATTATATTGTAAAATACACTGTCAATCCAAAAACTGGTGCACCCCATACCCCTCAACGAATCGAAAAGGCAATGGATGAAGCAGGTGTTCGCATCTCCAGAAACAGACCCGCCAGTGAACAGGCGCCTGAAATCATCAAGCAACTTGCAGAAGTGCTTCCAATCAAACTTGAAGTGGCAACCGTTGAATTCAAGATTCCCGCCTCCCAAGCCGCTTCTATGTATGGCTTTTTGAAAAATGCCGGTGAGGTTTCCGAAGAGCATTGGGAAAATGACGGAAGTCTGGTTATTACACTGAAAATCCCTGGCGGACTCCTTGCAGACATAATGAATGAAGTTCAGACAAAAACCAAGGGCAAGGCACAGATGCATGTCCTGAAGCGGGGGTGAAAGGAATTAGCATTCTTGTGGAAGAGAAAGATCTTGTTGTCCCTGGTCAAGTCGTTGCAGAAGGTAATTATTCCATTGACAGTGGTATCTATAAACAAGGAAACAAATACTTCTCTGAATATGTCGGCACATTCTGGAAGAATGGAAACAAAATCTCTGTAAGACCTTTGAAAGGACGGTATTATCCAAAAGTCGGTGATATGGTCATTGGTCTTGTAGAAGATGTTGCTCTTACTTCATTCACAGTGGATATTGGTGGTCCCTATCCTGCCATATTGCTGGTGTCAAATGCTACCGACGCTCAATTTGACCCAATAAAGGACGATGCACGAAAAATTTTCAAAACTGGTGACGCAATCCGTGCAGAAATCATCTCATTTGACAGAACACGTGATCCGCAATTGAATACCAAAAAAGAAGGATTGGGAAAATTAGTCGGCGGAAGAATTATTGAGGTCAACCCTATGCATGTGAGAAGAATCATTGGGCGAAACGGCTCCATGATTAGTCTGATCAAAGAAAAAACAGAAACAAAAATTATTGTTGGACATAATGGAAGAATTTGGATCCGGGGAGAAGACCTCAAAAAAGAACTTCTTGCAACAGAAGCCATCGATAAAATTGTAAGAGAAGCTCATGTCAGTGGTTTAACAGATAGGGTGGCTGAGTTTCTTACAGAAAGATCGTAGGTAGATTATTATGAGTGAAGAAATATTTAGGCTCGATGGAAGAAAAGCTAATGAAATGCGGAACCTTGAAATCAAAGTAGGTGTCCTAGAGCAAGCAGACGGTTCCGCTAAAGTAATATTGGGTAAAAACATTGTCTTGGCAGCTGTAAATGGACCGAGGGAATTACATCCCAAACATCTGGCTTTGTCACAAAAAGCCACAGTACGGGTTACATACAAAATGTTGCCATTTTCAGTAGAAAACAGAAAACATCCTGTTCCTTCAAGAAGGGAAAAAGAAATCTCCAAGGTTTTAAGTGAAGCTTTTGAAAGTGTTGTCTTGACACACCTTTTCCCAAGGTCCGCAATTGATGTACAAGTGCAAATGATACAAGCAGATGGTGGATCCCGTACCGCCGCCGCCATTGCAACCAGTGCCGCTCTTGCAGACGCAGGCATCCCTATGAGAGGACTTATTGGGGGTATCGCATCTGGGATTTATGAAGAAAAATGTGTTCTTGATTTAAGCGGTATAGAAGACAATGTTGGAACTGGTGATTGTCCTATCCTTTATGCACCATCTCTAGACGAAGTTTCACTTCTTCAACTTGATGGGAAATTTACTCCTGAACAATTCAAGACTTGTTTCAACATGTCAATTGAAGCAATCAAAGGCATAGTTGAAAAGCAGAAAGATGCTCTTGTTGAAAAATATGTAAAGATACGTGACGAAATCCTCTCCCATGAAATAGGGCATGAGGAAGTGACTTCGATTGAAGAGGTTTCTGATGTCACTGAAGCAAAACCACATACCACCACCCAAGAAGAAATTTTAGTGGAAGAGATTCCCATGGAGACGGAAACTGAAGAGGAAATTCTTGAAATCGAAGAGGAACCTCTCCCCGAACCCACTGTTTCTCCCCAATCTTTGGAATCAGCTTCTGCGGAAAAGCATGATGTGTTTGAACCAGCTAGACCTCTAATTATTAAAAATGAAGAACCTAAAGAAGAATCACAAGTCTCAACTGATAATTTGGAGTCCCCTGTTGAACCTCAATCCGTATCATCCGAGTCCTCTTCCCCAGTTTTCATCCCTCCCGATATCTCAACTCCTCAAATGGCAGAAGAACAGGAAATGGCAGAAGAACAGGAAGTGTCTGAAACAACATCTTCAGAAGAACCAGAAATAGCTGTTGGGACGGAAGAAAAACCAATCCCCGCAGATGCAATTGAAGAGGAGCCCTTGAAACCCGTAAGTGAAATAATCTACGAGAAAAACAAGGAATTGGAAAAGAAAGAGCAACCTCCTGCCAGAAGAGGCTTTTTCAGTTCCAGAATGGCAGAACTTCTCAAGAAACAGTATGTCTCTGAACAAAAAGAAGATGAGGAAACTCTTGAAGTGACTGTCGAAGAGGAAGACGAGGAAACCCCAAACAAGAACAAGTCTGATATTGAACGGGATCTTGAATTCCTTGACTATCTTGACGATTGAGGTATGAAACATGACAGAACGTGGTCTTATTACATCTACAATTGAAAAATCATATATTCTGTCCCTTCTGAACTCTGGAAAAAGGCTAGATGGACGAACATTGGACGAATATCGTAACATAAAATTTGACTTAAACATCGTCGAAAAGGCTGAAGGATCCGCAATGGTTGAACTTGGAAAGACTAAAGTCATTGCTGGAGTCAAGCTCTCAATAGGAACCCCATATAGTGATTATCCTAATAAGGGAACATTGATTGTCACCGCTGAGCTAAACCCAACGGCATCTCCTGCATTCAAAAACGGTCCCCCAACATTTGATGCAATAGAATTGACAAGAGTGACCGACCGATTGATCAGGGAATCTGAAGCAATTGACCTCGAAGACCTATGCATCATTGAGGGTGAAAAGGTTTGGACCGTTTTTTTGGATATATATCCCATTGATGCCAACGGCAATCTTTTTGATGCAAGTGCATTGGCCGCACTTGCAGCTCTTTCCACTGTTCAAGTGCCAGACACCAAAATTTCAGAGACTGGTGAAATTGAATTATTGGAAACCAAACATCCACTAAAAATGAAATCAATTCCTGTGGCCATCACCACTGTGAAAATAGGTGATTATCTTCTGATGGACCCTTCTGAAAAAGAAGACGATGCTGCGGATGCCCGAATAACCTTTGGCTTCACTGAAAACCATATTGTTTCTGCACAGAAAGGTGGTTTTGGCACTTTCAAGTCCAAAGAAATCATTGAAATCATGGAAAAATCATTTGAAAAGTCAAAAGAAATCAGGAAAATACTCAAGGAAAAACTCAATATAAATATAGAATAACTACGCATTAATGTCACTGCTTATCCTTATTGAAGATCTAAATAATCTAAGCATTGAATTCAGAAATGCACGCAATGCAATCAAGTCATCGCTTTCTATTCTCAAACGAAGTTTTGTCCCCTCTCGACTTATAGATACTTCGGCCTTGTCTGAAATGTTGTTTCCCGTCTCAAACTCGAAAATCTTCCTATGTGTTTCTGCATAATCCTCATTTTCCAAATCTATGACTATATCCAACCAATTCATCTGACAATCTTCACCTTCGCATAAAAAAAAGGCTTTTTGCTTTTCGTCTCAACTAATGTAATATATGTGGTGTCTTCATCTCTATCCATCAAAAGCCCTATGCTGGTAACTCTGTCACACACAATGCCCAACTTGTCTTGAAGTGCAAGTGCCACTTCCTTGTCTACTTCTTCCACCTGCTTTGAAGTTGAAATTGGCGCACCCCCTGGAATTCTATTCCAGCCATATATCTTATGGTCTATGACATCCCAAAAATAAAGCATTAATTCTTCTTTCTCGTAAGTTCCTCCTTCACCCAGTTTATAAAAATCCAAAATGGCGCTATGACCGAATTTAGTACGAACAATAATCACACGATCATATCCCATGGATTCTGCTGTGTCAAAAAGTGTTTGGAAGCTATGCCTCCCCCTATTTATACGCTTGGAATCTGGAATGATGTGTGACAGAATCCTTGCAATTCTTCTGCCAAAATCATCTGGCTTTCTTGATGTTGTAATTAATGTTGACATGCTTATATCTCATGCTTTCTTTCTTCAATCTGTCTTGCTGTCCTGTTTACTCTCTTTCCAACGTTTGTTATGGGTTCCCATGCCCCTCCTGTAAAGAGATAATCACACTTCCTGCATTTCCAAATACCAACTGATTGTCTTTTAACTGCCTGCAATCGGCATCGGGGACATCTATGAAGTGCTTTGCTGACTTCCTCAATTCTTCTTACATCTTTTCTAAGACGGGCACCATACCTAACACCAAACCTACCGGTTGATTTGACTTTCTTTGTTCTTCTTGCCATTTTAATCTCCTTTCTAATACCCCTTGCCATTCAAGCTTTTAAAACAAATTGATGGAGACGCGCTATCCTTTCCTATGCAATCCCCAATTCTTTTCTCAGCTTTGCATCCAATTCTTTCAGCTTTTGTTCTGTGCTCTTTATCTGATTTTCAAACTTGGTTATTTGGACTTCATAAAGCTCCTTGCTTTGTGTAAGCTTGCTTCTAGTTTTGCCCACTGTTGTCTTATACATAATTGTTCCTGCAAGCCTATAGATTTCCTCATCGTCAGAAAGGTTTTCCAACTCTTTCAGGGCTGTCTCCGCTTCAGCAAGTGCGGCATTCATACTCATTTTGTTTTGCTGTAGGATATTGAGTTGTTGAGAAAGATTCTGCAACTGCTCAATGTCTGCTCTCTGTTTGGGTGTTAATTGCTTAGACACAAATATCTACCTGACCTTAATTTATATCAGTCAATATCAATATTGCGATTTCTCCTCAAAGAAAATTGGTTCTATAAATCTGAATTCGTATGAAGAAAGTCTACTACGTACGAAATAATCTTACTTTTTCTTAAAAATGCATGATTATGATCAAGTCCATGCAATTCTATGAACTTACAACTTGGGATTGCATCAGCGGCTTTCTTAATATCTGGAAACATTGGATCCTTATCTCCTGCAAATATAAGGACTGGGTTTTTTATTTTACTCAATTGCTCCACTGTTATATCGTATGTGTTGACTTCCCGAAGAAACGCCGCTAAGGCTTTGTAGTCCTGCTTCTTCAAATATTCTTTTCGTTGGACGGACTGCGGTTGTTGCCATGCAATCACTGCGTCTACTCCCTTCTCAAAAATCTCAATACGTGGATCCATGTAACCTTTGGGTCTTTTAAACGGATGGTTTCCCCCCAATACAAATGAATTGAAATGGATTCCATGCTTTGTTGCCAACTCAAATCCAAAAAGAGCCCCCATAGAATAACCAAAGAAATTTGCCTTCTTTATATCCAAAAAATCAAGCAACTGAACAAGGTAATCTGCCGCTGTTTCCAATGAATACATGTGAGGATCATGTGGCTTTGAACTTTTCCCATGTCCCAATGCGTCCACCAATATCAGTTCAAAACCTTCCAGAGATCGTGTGTAACTTAAATTCTTCCATGTTTCAGAACTCCCCATCAATGGATGAACAAGCAATAATGGTACTCCATCCCCGTGAACCTCAAAATAAATTTGGTACTCTGGTCTTTTTTCCAAAGTCAAAAAAGGCATAATAACCCTGTAATTTCCCTAAACAAATCTCTTTTTATGAAACCCACTGGAAGAAATTTAAATCACCAACATTATTTGAAATTGTATGCATTTACATCGCGGTTTGCTGGTAAGTTGCGGAAGAAACTTGGAACGTGCCGCTTCTTCTGAAATAGTCCACGCAATCACTGAAAAACTCGAAATCCCAAAAAGAAAAGTTTCTGCAAGACCTGTTGGAATATCTGGACTCGTTACTGTTCGACTAAGTAAGGATTTGTCTCCCCTTGAGATTATTGAAGGATTGAAAAAATTAGACGAAAACACTCCATATTTTATTCATGTTCTAAAAATCAAACCTATTGAAAAAGTAATCCCTGCTGACCTAGAACTCATGAAGGAACAAATCCCGGATTTGATTGATGGGTTTGATGGCTCCTACAAGGTAACTGCCAAAAAAAGGCACTCATCAATATCAACTGACGTAATTATTGACGCAGCTGCCTCTATTGTCCCTAATCCTGTCGATTTGACAAAATATGAATGGGAATTGGTCATTGAAATTGTGGGAAACAAGATGGGGTTGGCTGCGGTGCCATCAGGTGTGATTTACTCTACACAAAAATCAAAGGAAAAAAGAAAAGCAGACCATTGGTTCCTCGAAAATCAAGATGAATGACTTTTTTTTTCAAACAAACAGCCTTAAATAATTGGATGTCTCTATGTCATTTAAGATGGTGCTGCACCAAGAAATACCTCAGCTACTCTCCATTGAAATTGCAAAAATCATGGATTTAATTAGAGAGGGTAACAGGCTAATGCAAAAGCAGGCTGAGGAACGATATGAATTTTTGAAATCTCTGATCGCAAGAAGCGACCTATCATCTGAAAAAGGTCAAGAAGTTTTGAAAATGATAATTTCTGAATTGATAAACCTTCAGAATGATTTCCATGGATTGAATATCCAAAAAGAACTTATTTCGCTATTCTCAGAAAGTGTCGCAAACGAACGAATTCAAGAATTAATAGATAAGCATCCTCATCTAATTGAACTATTGAATCAAGGATTCTCACTTAAAGAGGCATTGGCTCAGGAAATTTTGAGGCAGGAAGCTAATTTAATGGCAAGGGATGAACTAATCTCAATTCTTGAGGAAGACATTCAATTAATGGAAAGTGAAAACAGCAGACTTTCAAATGACGTGCAAAATATGGAAAATGAAATCCATACCTTGGCGGATAAAGTTCACATGCTTGAAAAGCTCTTCCTTCACAGCCCCAAATTCAAGGCTGTTGAAATAATTTCCAAACATCCTGAAGGGCTAAGCTACACTCAGCTTTCCTATCTTTTGAACATTCCCATCAACGAAGCCATTCAGCTTGCAATTGAACTTGAGCAAAACTATTTTGTCTCAAGGTATGGCAACATAATCAAACCTCTTGTTGGTGAATTTGTCCATCCTAAAATTTAATTCTGATTTTTCTGGAAATATATTTTAACAAGATGGAATATATCCTGCATAATGAGGAGAACTGCGATCTTTTTAGTGCTGACTTTATTCCTTTTCCTTTTGCAAACAAATGGATCATCATTAGCTGACATTGAAAGCTGGGGTTATCAACTTCAAAATGTCAATGTCTCAGAAATTGCAAATGCACCTTTTGACATTGTAGTAATAGACTACTCCAAGGACGGAACAAATGCTACAGCTTGGAGTGAAACCCAAGTTGAACAAATGTCAAATAATAAGCTTGTAGTTTCATATATCAGCATTGGTGAGGCAGAAGACTATAGGTATTATTGGAATGATAGTTGGAAAACCAATCCTCCAGAATGGCTGGATCAAGAAAATCCTAATTGGGAGGGAAATTTTAAAGTCAAGTATTGGATGGCTGGTTGGCAAAGTATCATCTTTGACTATCTCCAAATTATTTTGAATCAAGGATTTGATGGTATATACTTAGATATCATTGATGCATATGAATACTATGAGGATCAAGGTGTTGACAATGCGGCAACTCTGATGATCAATTGGGTAAAAGCGATTGCAAACTTCACAAGGTCCCAAAATGCAGATTTCCTTATTATCCCACAAAATGGTGAAGGATTATTGGAAAACGAAACGTATAGGGACACAATAAATGGAATTGGTATCGAAGACCTGTTTTTCACGGGTAACGAGAAGAATAGTGATGCTGTAATCAACAACCGACTTTCATTCCTGAAACTTCTTCCTGAAGAAAAGAAGGTATTGGTAGTTGATTACATTTCTGATGCATCACTTCAAAAAGAATTTCGCAATTTGTGCATGGAAAACGGTTTCATCCCATATTCCACTGTTCGATCCCTAGATACACTTCAGACTCCAGTATGGATGACCGAAACCAATAATGAAGAAAGCTCTTTGTTTACCGCGGCTGTTTTTGCCACTTTTCCACTCCTTGCATTTGGCAGATCAAAAAAGTGAACCAATTGTATGTGTGATATCAAAACAAGTTATTTAGAACTTATTGGAAAAGCAATTATGGACTTCAATCTTTCAGAAGATGAAAAACTTATACAGGAAACAATCAAGGATCTTGCCTCGTCAAAATTTGCCGCAAGGGCTGATAAAATAGATAAGGAATCTCTCTTCCCTGAAGAGAACATAAAAGAATTGGCTGAACTTGGGATGCTCGGCACAATTCTTGACCCTGAATATGGTGGTGCTGGTGCATCTACAATTACCTATTCTGTTGTTCTTGAAGAAATTGCAAAGGCTTGTGCATCCACAAGTGTCATCACTTCTGTCACAACAATGGTGGGATTGGCAATCCAACGAGAAGGGACTGAGGAACAAAAAGAGAAATGGGTGACAAAAATCGCAACAGGTGAAACACTGGGTTCTTTTTGCTTGACTGAACCAACCGCAGGCAGTGATGCGGGAAGTCTAAAGACAACCGCAACAATTGAAGGAGATGAGGTAGTTATCAATGGACAAAAACTATGGATAACCAATGCCGCACATGCAGGAATATTCTTGGTGATGGCAAATGAAAACCCCTCATTGGGGCATAAGGGAATTAGCGCTTTTGTCGTTGAAAAAGATACCCCTGGTCTACAGGTTGGGGCTCCTGAAAAGAAAATGGGCTTGAATGGGAGCCATACCTGCGCAGTCTTTTTTGATAATGTCCGCATTCCTTTGGAAAACAGGATAGGTGATCCAGGCAAAGGATTTTCCATTGCCTTGAAATCCTTGGACACTGGGAGAATTGGTATTGCTTCACAAGCCCTTGGCATCGGTCAAGCCGCATTTGAAGCTTCTGTCAACTATGCCAAGGAACGAGAACAGTTTGGAAAGCCAATCCATAAATTCCAAGCTGTCTCTTTCAGGATCGCAGAAATGAAGATGAAGCTTGAAGCCGCCCAGCTATTGACACGAAAAGCGGCATGGATGAGGGACAAGGGGATGAAACATACAATGGAAAGCAGTATGGCCAAGGCTTTTGCAACCGAAGTGGCAAGTGAAGTTACACAAAATGCAATCAAGACATTCGGTGGAATGGGCTTCTCTAAAGAATTACCAATTGAACGTTATCACAGGGATATTCAAGCTACGTTGCTTTATGAGGGTACCAATGATATCCAACGTCTTGTCATTGCCAAAAACCTGTTTGCATGAATACTTTCGGTTCTCCGCTGAAGGATTTATCAAAAAAAACAAGTTTTTTCCCATTTATAGCTCTGCTTTTCACTATGTGCTCCCTTTTTACTTTCGATTCACTCTCTCCGTCTCCCTCAAATAATTTCTCTCAGTACTTTATTTAATGAAAATTAAACTGTTCTGGACATCCCAACAAAATAAAAACAATGCAATTTTAAATGACATTTTTGATAGCCACCATTTTTTCCAAGAAACATCATTTCCCACGCACTTTGAAAACCTAGCATCTCTTCTCAAACTAATGGATTTTGATGCCTCCCTATTGGAAAATCCATACGAATTCAAAAGACAGAAAGAATCTCCCTCTCTTTTTTCAATCATTGGATACCAAAGCAACACCACAATTTATAATGATGTTGTGGAAATCTCCAAGAACTTGCTGAAAAAACATGATAGCTCTCTTATTCACTATTCCTTGGCAAGGCTTCTAATTACGGAAAATGAGAATGAGATTTCTTTTATCATGAATTTTTTATACGAGGTCAATCCTAAGACATCAGTTCGTGGAATCTTTGAACTTATGGGGATTTATGTTGACTTGATCATAATTCTCTTGGAATCCAAGTCGCTATTCTCAGAATGGAAAAAAAATGAACTTAAACTGGATATGTATCAAGACCTGTTGGAAAGTTATGATGGCAAAACAAATGCTGAGCTAATTCTTGCCCTTTGTCGACGAATCGAAATGCTTTCTTTTTATTTCCTCAATGATTTTATGCCATTCCTGATTGAAAATCCAGTGGAAATGGTTGAGGAAATTTTGTTGACGACAAGTGAATTGTTTCACCTAGTTTTCCACAAGGATATCCCCCGTACTTTCAATTTTCAATTCTCACTTACCAATATCATCATTCAAATTGCAAATCTTTTGGAGCCATTTGAGTTGGGTTACTTTTCACAATCCCTTAGATTTGAACTAGCTGATGAATTGACAAATTACCTTGCTGGGCTTGTTGAAAATTATGGAAAGAATAAACAGGATCCTGTCAATCTTGCTGATATCCTTATGCCATTTGACCATGCTCTCAAATTCAATCTTGCAATACGCAACTCAAAAGATTTCCTGAATGACATTTTTGCAAACAAAAAAACAATTGTTGAAATGCTTGTTGACTTGACAATACAGTCTGGAATCTGGTTCCACCCTGATTTCTTCTTACTCAAAGCAGGTAAGGAACTGCTATCGCGTTTCGATGAGATAATTGGGTATCTTTTCTCATATGACGAACTGGATCAATTCAGAATAAGGGAAACTATTGCCATGAAACTGTTTGAAAGAGAGTTTCCACTGTCAATCAAACTTAAGGACACTCTGATTATGACTGCAAACCAAATCAATCTTCCACTCTCTCTTTCTGATACATTAGAAACAATTCTCAGATATTCTATGTAAAAAATAAATTAAGGGATTTTTTTTATAGTCTTTAATCAATTAAATTAAATAGAGTCATGTTGCACCAAAAATAATGGCAATGCATTCTACAACGGCACAATCCTTGTTGGAAAACAAACCCACATACCAACACTATTTGGCTATTATGAAACCTCGGGTCGTTTTTCTTCTCGTACTTTCCAGTCTCGCAGGATATTTTACCGCTGTTCCTCTTGTTGGTGAAATAAATTGGTTAGACCTGATTGTCCTGATTTTTGCAGGGTATTTTTCTTCTGGAGGAGCTAATGCCGTTAATTCATGGTTTGATCGTGACATAGACAAAATAATGTATCGAACGAAAAAACGCCCTATCCCTGAGGGATTGATCCCCCCCTGGGCTGGATTGCTTTGGGCTCTAGTTTCCATTTCTTTTGGTGTCTCATTGGCTTACTTTTTGTTAAATCCCCTTTCCGCCCTCATGATGTTTATTGGTGCAATTTGGTATGCGGTATTTTATACAATGATCCTGAAAAGAAATACTCGATGGAATATTATTTTTGGTGGTATCGCTGGGACTTTTCCTGTATATGCAGGATGGGCCGCGGCTATCAATGATCTGAACTATGTGTTCCCTTGGCTCATTGGAATTGCTGTTTGGATCTGGATTCCTCTGCACTTTTGGAGCCTTGCTATTCGTTTCAGAAAAGAATATGCAGAGGTGAATGTTCCAATGCTTCCCGTTGTTATTGGGGTCAAGTCAACCCTTCCCTATATTTCCATTTCTGGTCTATTATTGACTCTTGTGGCACTCCTTATTGCCTTTTCCAGCCTGACAGGATATGTGTATGTAATTGGAATTTTACCCCTCAGCTATTGGATGGCAAAAAAAACGTGGCAAACAATTAAAACCCCAACAGAGCAGAATTCTTGGACTTTATTCAAAATTTCAAACCTGTATCTTGTTATGGTTGATTTCTTGCTAATCCTCGATTCTATGGTCAACTACTTCTTTAAATTAGAACCATTTGGCATAAATGCCTTGGTATAATAATGCCTGTTTACTTGTTTTCAATTCACTAAAATTTACTTGACATTTTATAGAATTTCTCTGTACATCCTGTTTTTAGAAATTAATACTGCAAATTTCTTTATGAAATTACAGTAATTATGCCAATATGTTTATAATTAATTAATTGATTTTCAGTTTAGGTGAACAAATTGAGGCGAAAATCATTATTATTTGTCCTTGGCTTTTTAGCGCTTATAAATGGGTTATATTCCTCAATTGCCGCACCAAATGACTACCGTGAGAAATATGATGAAATTTTTAAGATTCAACTAATCTTGTCTGTTATTATCATCATTATGGTACTTGTCATGGCAATTGTTTTACTTAGGAAATATAAATCCAATGAAGCTATATCTCCCAAGGAAATAAAGGTTTTTCACAATAACAAGCTTGAGATAGGATGGACATTGGTCGCAACTGTTTTGGTTCTTTATCTCTTTTTCATTAGCTTGCCTCCTACCGAAAATTTTGCGGCTGCAAATAACAAACAGGCAGATGTGACAATATCCGTCATTGGACACCAATTTTATTGGGAATTTGCGATTGAAGGTGTGGTGAATTCTTCATTTACCTCTCTGAATTTCACAACTGGTGAAATAATCCCGTTAGTTTTATTTCAAAATACAACATATCTGCTCAAAGTTACTTCTGCCGATGTGATACATAGTTTTTTTGTACCTGAACTTGGTTTCAAAGTAGATGCTGTTCCTGGTCATTATAATTATGTCTACTTAGAAAATATCCAAAAAGGCGAATACAGGGTAACTTGTGCAGAATATTGTGGTGTAAACCATTACAATATGCCTGGTCTTATTAAGGTGGTATAATATGGCAACAGAAAGAAAAACAACTTCTTATTGGTTTTTGGACTATAAAAAGTTCTTTGGAACTATTGATCATAAGCAAATCGGCATGCTTTACATGATGTTTTCTTTTGTAAATATCGTTTTTGCTGGTCTTCTTGCACTTATTATGAGGGCGGAACTATATAATCCTGGTAAAGATTTTGTTGAGTCCAGAGACTGGGCAGGGTATTTTACTGTCCATGGGACAGTTATGATCTTTTTTGTGGTTATGGCAATGGGTGCTGGTCTTGGAAATTATTTAGTTCCAAAAATGATCGGTGCAAGAGACCTTTATTGGCCAAGGTGGAATAACATAGCTTTCTGGATGCTTGTCCCTGCTTCATATTTTGTTTGGAGTAGTATGGCTCCGATTGGTTGGACTGCCTATCCCCCAAATGCAATAGTGCTTGGTGGTGATAAGGTCGATCGATGGTTGATTGGGTTGATTTTGGCTGGTACCTCCTCAGTTATCGGCGCCATTAATTTCTTATTAACTGTGATCTATCTGAGAAGACCTGGGTTGACATGGAAAAAATTGGACTTATTCACTTGGTCTATTGTCTTTATGGCCTTTATTCAATTGGCGGCCACTCCTGTTATTACAATTGGTCTTGTCATGGAGTTTCTTGCCCGTTCATTGGGAGCCACATATTTTTCAACTAATGCAGGAAGCAGCCCTCTGTTTTGGCAGCATGTCTTTTGGAGTTATAGCCATCCCGCAGTTTACATTATGATTTTACCTGCCATGGGTTTGACTTCCCTTATAATTTCGCGTTTTTCACAAACCGAGGTGTTTGGAAAGGTTTCAATGATATTGTCTATGGCTGCAATTACACTTTTGGGTTTCATTGTTTGGGGTCACCATAATTTTACTGCTTCTCCAAACTCCCCTCCAGGGTGGTTCTTTACATTGACTACTTTCCTGATTGCCATTCCCTCTGGAATAAAAACATTCAATTGGTTGCTGACAATGTATAAAGGCAAAATTGTCGTTGATGTCCCATTCCTTTTCGCAATTAGCTTTGTCTTGGGATTTGTCCTTGGTGGTGTCACTGGTGTCATGGTGAATACGATCCCACTAGACCTTGTATTTCATGATACTTACTTTGTTGTGGGTCACTTCCACTTCATAATTATTGGCGGTGCATTGTCAGCAGTTTCTGGTGCAATATATTTCATCTATTCTGATATGACAGGGAGGATGTACAATAGAAAACTTGCCTATGCCCATTACATCTTTTGGGTGATCGGATACATTCTCACTTTTGGATCCATGAATGTACTTGGGGCTTTGGGAATGCCTCGACGCTACTATGACTATTCTGTTCTCTCAATACTTCCAAATTATGATATGATTGTTCTTTTCAATAGAATTGCAACTATTGGTGCATTTATGCAGGGTATTGCATTCACCATTTTCGTCTTCAATTTCATTTATAGTGCATTCAAGGGTGAACTTGCTGATGAAAAACCCTACAATATTGCAATTCCAAGACTTTGGATGACTGATGAGGAATGGGAACAATTGGAGAATATGGAGGTAATGCACTGATGGAAGAAGAACATGAACACGTAAGTGGCATGGCACCTATCGTGGGTCTTTCATTCGCAGTAACTGGTTTTGGATTGCTTGAATTCTCCCAAGGAAATTATGCAATGGCTTTTCTCCTTGTTGGAATTTTCTTGGCTGTTGTTGTTGGGTCTGTTGTCAAGGAAATTAAAAAACGCAGTGAGACAGTTGAAGCCCATGAGGATGAAGAAGTCCCCATTCAATTCAAAAAAGACCCTATCTTTGGGTTTATGGGGAAGAAACTATGGATCTGGATATTTCTTATCTCTGAAGTCATTTTCTTTACCCTTATAATTGGGCTTTCCTTCTCTCTTAGGCTTGTGGTAGACGAGGGATTGGGATACCGGGAAATTGCAAAGTTTTGTGGTCTTCCAACAGATTCCAATTTGTTTGGGCTTTATCCTGCTGGATGGGTTGATCAGGAGGGTCGAGCACCTCATGAAGTGCTTGACATTCCCTTGACTACCCTGAACACCTTTGTCCTGATCACAAGTAGTTATACAATGGTTAAGGCCCATGAAGCTGCTGAAAAAGGTGATTTCCTTGGAAAATGGGGCGCAAGGAATTATCTGCTCATGACAGCTGGAATTGGTGCAACATTCCTCAGTATCCAAGTTTTCGAATATGTATCACTAATAATCAACGAAAACTTTACTGTGCAAAGTGGCTTGTTTGGTGCAACATTCTACTTGCAAACTGGATTTCATGGTATGCACGTTTTGGGCGGTATCATCATGATCCTCTTTATGGTTTATAAAATTCAATCTGGTGCAATGAAGGATTCCAGTGATGTTGAAATCACAGGGCTTTATTGGCACTTTATTGACGTGGTATGGATCATGCTGTTCACGCTCGTTTATTTGGTATAGGTGATGATTTATGACAGAAGAAACTCATGAACACCCAAGCAGACCGTATTTCAAAGTACTTGTTATACTGGCCGTTTTGACAATTATTGAAGTGTCTGTTACATACACAGGCATTTCTGAAGCAATTCTTTTGTGGATACTTCTTAGTCTGGCCTTTGTCAAGGCTAATCTCGTCATTGCATTCTATATGCATGTCAAGTACGAACCCAAGCCATGGTTGCTATACACCATTGTTTTTGTATTGCCTTTTGCATTGGCATTTCCCATGGCATTTTTCCCAACGGTTGGCTAAATTTCCCTTATCATCTTTTTAATCGTATCCAATAAAAGCTTCTCATCTTCAGTAACAACATTGTCTTTTAATGCTTCATTCTCCAAGGATCTTATTAATTTGTCCTGTAGCCTTAATAATTTCGTATGTTCCTTTACTGTGACAATGCCGTCTTCCAAGGCTTCATCAACAAACTTTTGATAATCCCTGATCCTTTCCCTTGCTTGAAGCAATAACTTGTCCTCATCCTCGGTAATCACACCGTCTTTCAATGCTTGCTCAAGCAACTTTTGATAAATCATCTCCATTTTTTCCGCTTTGCTTTTGATTTGTTCTGACATCTAAATAAATAAGGGTTGGAGCTTCTTAAATGTTTCCAATTTTAGAAGGGTTGTTTTTATACTACTCCTATCATCAGCAGATACTGATTTATATGTTCATATCCCTATGGGAATTGCATGCTTGAAGGTATTTCCCAAATTGTTGAGCAACGGCAAGGGACAATTGCAAATATACTTGCCCTATTAGGCAAACGTCCAGCTTCAAGCACATATGGTTTCTTTATTCTTGTCACCATTGTCTTGAATTCACTCAAGTTGTATTCCCCTGCGATTATTCTTCAGCATTTTTTTGTATTCATTGTTGTCCTTTCATTGGAACAGAAATGGCTCAAAAGTCTTCATCTTCCCCAAACCAAATTTCAATTCTTCATTGTCCAGAGATATTGGAAATTTTTCTTTTTAGGGGGAATGGTTTATGGAGGGATCGTTGTCTTTCTGTTACCCACTTTGTTTTTTCTTCCCTTCGCTAATCCTTTTCCAATATCTTATCTGATATATTTTGTCTTTTCTTTTCTTCTTTCTCTTGCTTTTATCTCCCCTGGATTTTATAAGATCATGAACGAAACGTCCGAGGGTGTAAAACGCCTTATATCTTCATTTGAACAAGTCGCATCATTTACTGTCTACTTTTTTGC
>WAKA01000038.1 GCA_015523565.1 Candidatus Heimdallarchaeota archaeon
AACTGGAGGTGTGTTCTTTCTGCCTCAAGAAGGTCTTGATCCAGTCCTGCAAGGCATGTTCTGGATGCAAATGGCTTGGGTTGTCCTAGTAGCGATCAGTGCGGTCAATTCTGGACAGATTGAGGGATTGAATGGTGCATATTGGCTGGCGGCAGGGGTTTTTGCGATCCTCTATCTGCTGACAGGGGGAAAGTTCAAGCTCTTCAAGCAGTTGGGAGGATGAAAGAATGAAAGTGGCAAATAGCGAACTAAATATTAAAGTAATTTTGTATTGGATAATTGCAATTGCGGCATTGTTTGAGGTATTGCATGCGGCTTGGCTAATCTTTCCTTTTCAAATCAGATTGGTTATGGCCTGGATTTTTGTGGGAGCAACGTTGGTTCTTTTAGGATATGAGATGTTTATGGGTCAGACACGTCCACAATCCCTTGAAAAGTACCGAGAGATACCCATGTTGATCATTATTCCTATAATCGAGAGCAATCATTACAGAGTTGTCTTTGAATGGACAAAAAATCTAGCCTTTCTTACACTTATGTCCATTTTTGCTCTCTTTTTCGTAATGATTATGGTGAAGGATGTCATTCCTTATGACTTTTTCGGGGAGAAGAAAAGGCGGAGGGAAAATGCAACTGTCAAAATCCTCTATAGTTTTGATTTGGTGGGCGTTATCATTATTACACTTAATTCTTGGCTGGAATCGGGCTATGTGTCTTTTGTCGAATCAAGAAACTGGTTATTGGTGCTTATTTTCTTCTTTTCCATTCATTTCCTTTTGAGAGCCGCATGTCTGGTCGTTTGGGTAATAACTTCAGATTCTCAAGAAGGAAAGCTGATCATGGAGGATTTTGTTCCTTTTTTTACAGGGATAATAATCGCATCTCCCTATCCTTTAAATGATTATCCTTTGGAAGATATGAAATTTGCACTGGTTATTTTTTCCCTGTTGATGGTTTGGATTGTGATCATGTATCTCAAGCTTAATTCCTCTTTTGAATCCAAGGATAGATCTGCGCTCAAACTTGGGGTTCTTATCATCCTGTTGGTTGCATTTTATGATGGTCTCTAACAAGATGTCCTGACCAAGAAACATTGGGATTGATTGATGGGTTCGAATTGCAATTCTTCAACACATATGTTGAGAGTATAATTGGTGTCGTACCCAATTATGGAACCATCAGACCTAATTTTCTAATATAGAACATATGACGTTGAAACTGGCTTGATGACTCTTGTTGGGCTGTCTATGGTGGCGAATTTGATGCTTACGTTATTGTCTGAACCAAATAAGTAATTTTCTTCAGGAGGTAATGAAATTGGGTCATAATCGCTTTTGGGGGCTGAAATTCCAGGACATATCAGAATTGGTGGGAAATAGGCAACTGGCGTTTAACCTCTTGATACTAGAATTAGGTGAAACCAAAGAACCTGAAGAATCCATGGGGCTGACTGCGGAATTCTTTGCTCCCCTCCACTTCGGCTGGGCACTCCAACTCTTGGTCAATGTCATCGGATTTTTGGTGGCGAAGTGTTAAATGCCATTTTTGGGGTTAATGGTGTATTGGGACTGTTTGGATTTACAATAATAGGCATAAATGTATTGATAGATACTTTCAAACAATATTTTTACCTGAATCTTTTCAATGCCATAGTGAGCAATCCCTATCCCAATGACTTTTACAATTATGTAGAAAACCCTAACTATCCTCTTGTCCCATTGCGTTTGGGTATCGCTTTTTGGGAAATTGAAGGGTTATTCTCCAATATGTTTAAGGATAAAAAGGAACAACTGAGTAATAAGATTGAACAAACTCTTGATTTTTATGAAATGTGGAATTTGTTGGACGAGTTTGGCAGGTCAAACCTTTATCCACCCAAGTCTAAGCTTGGCTTCCGCCTGCCATTTTCAGACTTTTCTTTCCTGCTCAATGCGGCAACTGGTAAATCCCCGATCCCATCAGGCAACTTTCCGATCCTGCGAAATGGTCAAATAATCCCACCAATACGTTCGCCGATTGAACTGGTTGTCTCCAAATGGATTTATAACGTGGTATGGAAATATATAACCATGGGTGAACTGCTTTCGGAAATAACCAAACATGACCTAACTAAAATTGTTGCAGGTATTGATATTGCATTGTCTTTTTTTATGGATCGGCATGGTACACAACAGTTGTTTTCCAAGCTCTCCCCGTCAGTAAAGGTACCTGGCGTGGTGGAGAACACTGTTCCCAACAGGCAGTTTAGTTTAAAAGCCATACATCTCAAGGTATATACCGAAAACTTGATTGACTTAATATCCTTTTTGCTGGGCACCTTCCAGATGAACTTCCTTTTTGACTGGGGCTTGCCCACTCTTGAAAGGCTCTATGAGCTGAAGAGGAGGGTCTTGAGCCCCATTCGTAACTTTTTTGACTTTTTCAAAGGGCTCAGCGATCCACTTTTGTGGTTCGACTGGTCTGTCAAGACCGAAAAGAACCCCTACTCTGATGCGGAACTGGGTCTGAGCAAGCATCTTTTCTCATCCATGCTTGTCCTCTACCATGCTGTGTTGACCTTTGTATGGAGGACTACACCAAAATCGGTGGGATTATGAACTGGTGGGTCATGTTTCTCATGGGAAACTTGCTTCCCTTCATTACCGCCATTATCGTGTGGATTGCATGGCTGGTCTTGTCAGGCTTTTGGTACCATCTGTTCTGGAAACACTTTTCCAAGAGGTATTGCAGTTTTGCCCATTATTTGGTCATTAGGGAGAACCTTTTCACTTTTGTACTGTTAGGAATTTTTTTGCTTTTAATGATGGCAGTGATTGCCTCTATTCTGAACTTTTATCTTTTTATTTTTGTAGGCATTGAGTTAATAGATTTGACCTACCGCTTAGGCATTAATTTTTATCTTATAATACTTCTCAATCAAATTTTGGCGAAGTGGAATAATGATGCATTAGAGAAGAGAACCCCTGGGCTCCTGTGTACGGCTTCTGCGTATGATGGGTTCCTTTTTGTTTTGAAATCGCCGTTGATTGCAATCGAGAACTGGGATGTGAGGGAGATAAGAATGGGGTTTTACATTTACGTGTTTGGGGCTATATTGCTTGTTGGAATCCACTATCTAAATTGGTTTATAATGATAGGCGGAAACTAGACTTTTGAATTTGTGCATAAGGCGGCGGGGAAGTTCATCATGGACACAGTCATCACTTTTGTCCTTGAGGGCATCAAAACATTTGTAACCAATGTCTTTACAGCCATTGCGCTGATGCTGGAACAGCTTTTTCCTCTTGTCGAGGTGCAGTCCACCAGCCCTTTGAAGATTTCTGTGGACGGCAATCCCATTGTATTTTCGATGGATGTGGTAGGTCGAGGATTGGCCATTACATTTGGAGACATGGTGTTTGTCATTCAGAATGTTCTGAAAACTAAACCAAAGTCTCTCGGGATTGATGAGTATACGTTTTTTTATGCATTGTTTGTGAATTCTGAACTTCCAGCAGACAGGTATTGGCTTATCAAGGAAGGAGTGACTGGATTGAGAATTGGGATGCTCTTAGGTGTTATTGAAGGGAAACTATTGCTTAATGAATTGGATGTTAAAGAAGCGATGGATACTTATGTTGAGACCATGATTGGTGGCATAACAGGATTCCCAATTATGGAACCATTGGATCTAATTCAGCATGTAAAAAGAAATACAAAAAGTATTCCTGTTGAAATTGGTTTGAAGACTCTTGTTGGGCTGTCCATGGTGGCTAATCTGATGCTTGCATCCTATTGGCTGAACCAAATAAGCAACTATCTTTAGGAGGCAATTGAGATGGGTCATAATCGTTTTGAGGGGATGAAATTCCAGGACATGACAGGTCTGGTGGGGGACAGGCAACTGGCGTTTAACCTCTTGATGCCGGAATTGGTTAAAACCAAGGAACCTGAAGAAGCTATGGTGTTCTTTTTTTTGATCATTGACATTGTCATTGTCCATGAGTTTTTGATGTATGGGTGGAAAGATCCATTGAAATCTTGGGAGACGGTTGGTGGGACATGGCCGTATCTGCTGATTGCGGGGGTTTTTGTTTTAGTCCAGTATCTCAAAAGGCAAAGGGGATTGGAAAAAATCAGGGTACTCTCGGGAAATCCATTAGGGATGGGGTTGTGGGGAACCCTTTGTCTAATAGAATTGACCTTGGCATTGTCCGTCTTTCATACGTCTGGTTTTCTGCATAAAATGTTTTTGGGCTTGACACTAGTCTTTGGGCTTGCATTGCCTTTTGCAGGCTGGCTGACCGAAAAGGCCTATCTCATTTACGATATGAATATGGATCGCCAGAGATGGCTGATTTCCCTGATACCGGATGAGAAATTCAAAAGGTTTCTCCTGAATGGCATTCCGCAAGGCAAGGTGATGTATCGGCATGAGTTGAACCCAGTTCCGCCATGGGCTGATGAGGAGATTGACAGGCTGTTGGAGGCGGCTTGGAGGGTTGAAAGGTCAAAAAGGATTGATAATATCTATGTATCCATTTTTGTCTTTGCATTTATTTTTTTTGTAATACAAACGATTGAATTCAAGCAATATAATGGAGTGCTCTTGCCACTTAAAACGGAACTTATTGTTCTTCCTCACATTATTGAGCTTTTAGCGATAATGTACTTTGTTTTAAGTGCATTTTTTGTGTTTGTCCTGAAATCATCGTTGCAGACTATTGTGGTGGCATTTATTTTCCATATTGGGTTTTTAGTTTCAGAAGGGGTTGACAGCCTGCTAGGGTTTCTGATTATCGGGTACTTGGTGATAATCTGGAAAGGGGTGGAGAACTCTTTCAGATTAAATAAAGATAAGAACCTCGTTTCTAGTTATGATATTGAAAGACCCCGTCACGAGATTGAAAGAGCCCGTTTGTCAAAAATTAAAGAC
>WAKA01000039.1 GCA_015523565.1 Candidatus Heimdallarchaeota archaeon
AATTGGAAACGAATGAGCCAATTGGCCACTGTCTTGAAGCGTCGTGGAGAGTTTCCTGCAAATATCGAGAAACGAATTGCAAAGGATCTTAATCCACAAATACGTCGTCTTTGGTTGGAACAGGTTGAGGGATTGGTGGTTGCTTTTTCAACATGGTTATATGTGGAATATTCGGGTGTTTATCCGTATCGGATAATGAAGGAACTAGTCTATTTGGGTTGGATTATGGTGATGGCGGTCATCTCCAATCTGGCAGTATACTTATGGATAAAAAGAAAAGTCAGGAGGATTTCATTTGACAGGAGGCATTTCATTTGATTGAAGTAAAAAACGTATACATGATTTATTCAGAACTTGTAGATACGGTTGCGTTGACGGACATTACCTTGACAATCAACAAAGGGGAATTTGTTGCAATTGCGGGGTCAAATGCAAGTGGTAAAAGTACGTTATTGAAATGCATGGCAGGGTTTGAAGAGCCAAACAGCGGACACATTGTGGTGGATGGAATGGTTCTTCGAGATATGACACTTGAGGAGAAGAAGGAATTTCGAAGCAAAAAGATTGGTTTCATTTTTCAGGACTTTGGTGTTCTGGATTTCATGACTGTTGAAGAGAACCTGTGGCTTCCTCTTGAAATTGCAGGATTTTCCCCAGAGGCTTCAAAAAAGAAATTTGAACAAATTGTGACTGAATTTGACCTGAAGCCGCTTTTAAAACGGAAATGTACAGAGTTAAGCGGGGGACAACTTCAGAGGGTGGCAATAGCTGTTGGTGTCATCAACGAGCCAGAAATCATTTTTGCAGACGAGCCAACCTCCCAGTTGGACAAGGTGTGGAGAAAGAAAACAATAGAGTTTTTTAAGAAACTGAACAAACAGGGAAAAACCATAGTCATGGTGAGTCATGACCAATATGATCTTGAACAGGTACAAAGGATAATTATTCTGGACAAAGGATATCTGGAACAAGTGGTTGAGGTAAAGGGTCAATGAAAATAAGGGTTGGACTAAGATTTGTCTTGTCAAAGAAAAGTCATTTGATGGGTATGACTGTTATTTTGATTCTTCTTATGGGGGGATTTGCCCTCATTACGCGAGAATTGGGAAATCAAAGGAAGAATGAGATTGTTGCATGGATGGAGACAGAGGGTGGAGAAATAACCCACCAATATCATTCAGGAGTGCTTAACTTTTCAAGAAATGAGTTGATTACAATTGATTCAGCCTTACTTGCCTTTCAAAATGAATTGGATGGAATGGATATTTTTTCATTCTGCAGTTTTGAAAATGACACAATCAGGATGTTGATCGGTTCATCGTCCGACCTAAGTTATTTTAACACTTCATTGCAGAAAATCCAGTTTACAGATACTGTTGGACGTTTGGTATGCAGATTCAGTTTTTCTGCAGAATGGATCATTCCTTCTTGGAGTGATCCATTAAGGAAAATAAACAGATATCTCCCATCAATGCAAAGCAGGCTCATTCAATTGACAAATGTATTTTTTAAGCTCGAAAATCACATTTCATCCTTCAATGATATGCTTGAGGAAAAATACAGGGGTCTCATGTTTGTTTCATTCTTTGTATTTTCCCTATTAACAGTGGTTTTTTCTAACATCCTCATATCATTGTTGAG
The DNA here is from genome assembly GCA_015523565.1 of Candidatus Heimdallarchaeota archaeon. Classification (GTDB taxonomy): domain Archaea; phylum Asgardarchaeota; class Heimdallarchaeia; order Heimdallarchaeales; family Kariarchaeaceae; genus WAKA01. The sequence continues at coordinate 1,642 of WAKA01000039.1, forward strand.
AAGTCTACAGGATGAACTTAATGCTTTAGAGCAAAAATTGGAGAAACGGGGTTTTCTCTTTAAAATGTCTGCCAAAAACTTATTTTTTGCCGTGTGGGGAATATCTGCACTCACCACAATTTCCATGGTCAGACTTGCATATTGGATTGATGAGGCACTTGTTTTTGGTTTTCAACTAATGGTCTTGATTGCAGGAAACCGTGCAAATCTATATCGATCCACTCCGAAAAGTCTCATCCAATCCATATATTCGCCTACTGGCATTCTTTTCTTCTTTGGTGCGGGAATGGTTCTTCTGTTCAACCTTTTGTTTTCAGATCTTATGGACGGTAATTTAACCTCCCATATAGTCTTGATTGAGTTTCTTTTTTGGCTGGTGGTGACCCATTGGTTAGCTGAAAGATGGATTTGGTTTATCATGGATGCATTTATGAAAAAACCCCCAATATTTGGTAAAGCCATAAGACACAATCCTCTTCGGTCACAAGTATTTCTTCGAGCCATTTTCTTTGGAATAATGCTAATTTTGCTTAACCCCCTCATCATAAATGAGTTGAAAATCGTGAAAGAAATGGAGACGATGACAACCAAATGGGGCGACGATACCCTGATTGCAAATACTGATATTCGAATGGAATTGCCTAATATCAAACTTGAAAAAGTCAAGAGTGTTCTTGCACTCGGCATAAAAACAGCACTGCTAAAAACGGAACTGTTTGAAAGTGAAATGGAAATGGGCTTTATTGATCTCCGCGAATTGCTCTCGTTTTCAAAAATCCGTATTTTTGACAGTTTGGACTTGAATTTGAACAATCAAAGCATACTGATCTCAAAAAGGGTTTCCGAACGTTACTTGCTTGAAATGAATGAAGAAGTTAGTGTTGAGATTAATGGAAGCTGGGTCAAGCTTATTGTCAAAGGAATCTTTACAAATTTTGGTTCATTGTATAATGAGAATGGTGGATTCGATTTTTTTCTTCCTTCAATAGCCCCCCTCGTCGACAAGACCATTTTAGGCATTAAGACCAACAATGGTTATAATCAACAGATGGTGATGAAACAACTTGAGAAGGCAACTGGTGCAGAGATCGAAAATTGGGAGACCAATGCATTCAGAATGTCTAAATTAAGTGGTACACTTGTGGCAGTAATAAATATAACGGGATTGTTGTCCTTATCTATTTGCGTAATGCTATTGAATTTACTTATCAGCGATATCCATCGCCATAAAAAAACACTTCAAATGAGAGGAAACGTGAATCTTGATTTCAGGAAATTTTCAAAGGCTTGGCTAAAACTTTTTTCAAGCCTTGTTGTCCCTTCCATTATTGTGTCCATTGCTTTTCTGAACCACTTTATTTACCGAATGATTCCACCATTTGTATTCCTTGAATTGATTGTCTCCAATTTTTTAAATCTGTTTCTACAGGTTATCTTCTTTTCAACCTTCTTGACAATCCTTGCAATCATTGTCAATATTGAACTTTTCATATCACAGGTTCGAAGGTGATCCATTTGCTTAATTTGACCAGTTTTGACATTGTTTTGGTAAACTGCGGCAGTTGATGGTTTTTATTGTTTTTGTCCATTTGTTTTTAGGTCTAGGTTACTTAGGCGTTATTCTTTTTCCTGTTTTATGCCTCTCTGTTCAAGTTCCTTCAATTTTTTCTTGAGGCTCTCCACCTCCTTTTGTGAATTTTCCCACTTTTCCTTGAATTCTTCGGCCTCCCTTTGGCTATTTTTCCATTTTTCTTCGAATTTCTCTGCCTTGGTTTTCAGGATCTCGTTTGTTTTTCTGTCTATTAATACCAGCCTGTACCTTGGGTGATGCCTATTGTCTGACAAGTATTGTTTTTTAAGTTTCATGATCCCGAATTTAAACGGAAGCAAATCGGGTCTGACATCGATAACCTTGTCAAAATCAATCTCTGTGGGATGTTCTTCGTCGCAACAATGTTCTGCAATATTGATTATGTGGTAGCCTGTTTCTGACTTATATGTTATTCCCAAAAATGGTGCACTTACAAATTTTGGGCTAGGGATGTGTGAACTGAACACTGCATAGACTGGAATGTTCAACCGCTGGCATTGCATTGCGATTGCACCAAGATCATTGTTGTATGTAGAGGATGAAAGGATATTGATGACCAATGTAGGAACCCTTTTGAATTTATTTGCGTCATAGGAGGGAAGGTCAGCCTCTATCTTTAAATTTCGGAAATAGGAAATGTCGAATTGGAGATCAATTTTCTCACCATCCTCCATGAAATAATGATGTAGGTCCCATATCGTCCTGTCATTTGGGAAGTTTGTTGTAAGAACGTCATGGAGGTACGATATCTCTGCCGAATGGGGTTCACTTTCTCGTCTTCCCAATCTTGGAGTGGGGCTTGGCTTTTGTTTCGCTAATTCCTGAGCCGCTTTTTCATGTCTAGTGCTTCGAAATGGTTCATTTATTGTTTCAGAGATGCCCATTCATGATACTTTAGGTTTTTTGCGTTAAAAGGTTTTTCAATAAGGGATCATCTGCCTCTTTCTTTATAAAAAAATGGCAGGAGGCCATATTTTGATTTAGAAATGCAGTTCAACTCCAATTATCAACAGATGTTTCTGTTTTTGGATTAACAAGTCATAATTTTGTTGATGAGTGCAAATTATAATTGATTTATATGATTTATATGAAAACGGGGGTTGATACAAAGTTCTTCTTGTTTTTTCTTGCTTGACTTGTTTGCACATTAGTGACAACAATTGGATTGAAAAGAGATTAAGATGATTGTATCATTTGTTTGGAGGTGATGTTGGGTGGTGTGTGCTTCTTTGACTTTTGAGAGATCTAGTTTCAGGGAGTTATATCCCCTTCATATTCATTATATATTAGACCCCCTTGCCATTCAAGGTTAGCACCAAGCAGAAAAAGTTACACTGTAGGAAATATATTTATTAGGGTTTGAAATAAAAATTAACTCCTAGGTGAACATATTGTATACCTTTAACAGATATATGGTTCTAGTTATTCTTATTTTGGCAGGTTTAATCCCTGCCGGAATTAGTGTTTTCGTGAAAAAACAGTCCGTTTCACAAGTTCAATCCACACCTGATCTCAATGTTCAGATTGTTGAGATCGGTGCATCAGAAGTGCAACTCTTGCAACCAGTCAGTGAAACACCAATACCTGCCTATCACCTGAACAGTTCCCGAATGTTCACTATCCTCTATCTCAAATTGAATTTTACAGGAACGACGACAGTTGATGGGAAACAATTGAGCGGGCAACCCACAGTCATCATGGATGGAGCTATTTTTCCAATTCGTTCTAGGTACAACGGGTTCCGTATGTTCTTGACCTTGACTCAGGGGACACACATCATTTCCCTTGTCAATATTGGGATTTCGGGGAACGCGGGGGAGTACGCACCAACTGTTTCCCATACAAGCTTTCTTGTCCATGTGGGTTCGCAACCAAAAATACCTTCCTTGACGGGTTTTCAGGCATCCTACGAACTTAACATCACATATGACCCAAACCGAGGGTTCAATAGGCAACTGGCACATTTGGATAAGGCATTTGTCCAACCTCGCATCATTGAGGGGAACTATTCTGTTTTCAATGCTACACTTGAAGGCACTGGTTTTGTTGGTGACTTGGATTCTTCTGCATTCACACCTGTCCAAGGGATAACTTTCTTGCAGACTGCTGATGGCATGAGAAATATTTCTGTGTCAGGCACGGTGGAAACTATGGCCTTTGGAAATGATTTACCTATTGCAAATTTCATTTCAATGTATCCGATTGGCTACGGTTCCACATCACAATACGGAAACATGTCTTTCTTTGGTTTGGATGCCGTATCTTTTCGTGGTATATCGATAGGTAGCACCAACACCACAGATGTTCCCTCAACATCCACAGGGGTCACAACGGGAATTACGACTTCCACAAATGCAACAGCACCCACAGATACTACAACGGAGCCAACAACAACCAAAGACACTACAACGGAGCCAGCAACCCCCACAGACACTACAAATGGAATCTCAACACCAACAACGACAACAATAGGAACACAGGCATCATCATCCGCATCAAATGCTAAGTCTGAAACCAGCCCAGTTTTAAAAACCCCCATTCTTTCAGTTCCGATAGGAGTGGCGGTGTCAATGGTTATTTTAAGGAGGAAGAAGAAATGAAGGTGAAATCCATTCTTTTGATCTTGGTTTTTTTGGGTTCAAGCCTTGCAATCTTTAACGTGAATGCACAGTCTTCGGAACCGAATTTCACCATTGTGATTCAAACAAATGAGGGGAATGTACTGCGAGAGGCTTATGCCAACTATTTAGCCACAGTGCTTCCTTATTTGGGTATCAAGGTTGAATTGCGTTTTCTGCCCTTCCACCAATTTGTTGGGGACTTACTCTTTGCCACCTCCAAACCATATGGCATCGGGATTATGGGATTTGTTGGTGGTTCTGTCATCGCCCCTGACCTCTATGAGCGTTATCATAGCCAAGGGTTGTTCGGAAACTACCTTTATCAATTGTCTTCGAATGAATGGCAGTCTTGGTTGCCCAACGACCCTGGCAGTGGCGGGGTCACCCAACGTGAAGTGGACGACCTTATTGGCAACATAACAAACTCCTTCGATCTGCTTGGCGAGAGAAAGCAATTGACCCTGCAATTCCAGCAGATGTTCATGGAGCAGTTGCTTTATGACTATCCGCTTCTTGCACCCACTAACATTTTCTCAATCTGGCATGGTCTTGAGAACTTCGATCCTGAAGAGGGGACCCTTGGCTCTGCATACCTTGGTGCATATTGGGGCAATGAAACCTCTCCCGACAGACAAAACAATGGCACAACCATTTCAGAAATGCTCCTTTCCGTTAATGGAAACTTTGATCCCCTCCAAGTTTCAGATGCAGAAACCCAAACTGTGCTTGAGGGATTGTTCCCCCAACTGCTGATGTTTTCAAAGAAGGATTACAGTCCTCATCCATGGTTGGCAAAACAATTCAATTGGACCACTTGGCATAATGCCCCGAATCCAGATCCAATGGTTGGTGGCACGGTTGACATTCCAAATGGAAGATTGGATTTCTATATCTATGATGATTGGCTTTGGAGATATCCCAACGGCACAGTCTTAGGACCCGTAACCGTGGATGATGTCAAGTTCACATTTGATGTGATGCGTGCCAATAATACCTTGGTTGTCGGACAGTCAAGAGTTGATTCGATCGATCATATTGAAGTCAATGCAACAGAAAACAGAGTATCATTTTTCGTCACCCATCCCAAACTCGAAGACCTCTACAATTTCGGAACCGTCCAGCTCATTCCCTATGGATTGCTCGGCGGTGATCTGACCTTTGCAAACGGAACTGTGATTCGTGCCTTGGAAAATTCATCTGCCCCCTTGGACTTCTGGCATTACAACCCTCTGGAAACACAGGAATGGAATGCTTTCGAGGACAATCCTGTCCAAGCAGGACCTTATTACATCGACTTTTCCGACACCAGTCAATACAAACCTGGGGAGTATATCTATAAGTGGGCAAATCCAGACTTCACATTCCCTAATGAATGGGACAGTCCAAATTTCGATCTGAGAACACCTACCGCAGAGGATGCATACTTTTTCACTTGGGCTGACGATCCTGCCACTGCTACAAGGGAAAAACCCCCCAAGCTCCTTATCAATCAATTCTATTACCCAGTCTCAACGGACATCAACAACAAACTGCAACTTTTCAAGACAGGAATGGTTGACGTTCTCCCTCTGTTTCTCTTTGGAACGGCAGAACTAAGAGCTCAGCTTGACAATCCTCTTTTTGACATCCATGCTCTTTCAACAACAGCTACAGCAGACCTCTTGATCTTCAACCTGCTCGACCCAAACCTGAAGAAATACAATGTCAGAAGAGCAATTGCACACATGGTGGACAAGGAATCTCTCAACTACATCACCATGAACCTTCGGGAACCACAAGACTCACCTGTCAAGCCATTCTTCAAGAACAATTTTTACTCAAAGCAATGGAAAATCCCATTTGATTACGAGGCGGCGAAATCGCTTATGAGGCAAGAAGGCTATTCCGTCCCCAATGGTCGTTTTGTACCGCCAATTCTCTCTTCTGTTGATACGATGGGAGAAATGGACGATTCTCTGCAACTTGACGGGTTATTCATCTTGCCTCCTACACAACCCAATGTAGCAGAATCCCGTGAACTTTCCCCTGATGGACTGATCCTCTCTTTCCTTGCGGTTTTTGCAATACTGCCCATCCTTCGACGAAAAACTGCAATTTCTAAAAAAAGATCGATTTAGACAATGAATTCCTTCATTGAAGTAAAATTGAGTATTTAATTATTTGACTGCAAAAAAACATTTCAGATAATCTATTTTGTTATGTTTCATATTTTTGTTATATTCCATGTAACTCTTTAAGTTCTTCTCTGCCATCTTCAATTTCCTTGTTAAATCTTTATGTTCTTGGTTTGTAAGACTCAATACCCCATTATATAAATGTGGAGATTTCCCTTCCCTGATTTTAGGCAGTATTTTTTTTATGAAGAAATTTCCGAATAAAACAGGGCTTCTTTTGATGGGGGGGAGCCCTCTCTCCATTTCCTCAAGAATAATCAATTCAAGGTAAAAGGAAGGAAGAGGAACCGAGTTTTGTTTCTTCCAGAACTTCACAATTCGTGTGAAATGGGAAAATAGCCCATATGTGTTTCCATTTACTTTTTTTACCCTGTTTTTAATCTCATATGGTTTCGTATAAATAGAATTTTCTCCTTCAGGAATTTTATATTCCCCTTGATTTTTTGTTCTGAAAGCTGGAACAAGCTCGAATTTTACCTCGTCGAGAATAACGCCAATAGTATGGGGTTGCGGTCGTATCGGATTTTCAGGCCATTTTCTTTGCACTTCTGCGTACAATTCATCTTGAGCTTGATGGATATCGTTATCAAACTCCTTGGGGTCATCAATCTCCACAAATATGTCGATGTCTGAAGACGGAAGGTTTGTTTTCCTTCCAAATGAACCGCTGGTGAATTTCCGTTTCACGAATGGGAGTTCGTCAACAAATTCAAAAACCACCTGACGCTTTCTTTTTGCTTTTTCTTTCCACTCTTTGTTGTAAATCAAATTATTCAATTCTTTGTTGAACCACTTCTTGCTCAAAGAGAATCCCTTTTATTTTTTCACCAAATTGTTTGTAAAAACGACTAATAAGGTTAACTATTTCAAAACCCATTATTTAATTCAAATTCGGAAAATCTTTTTGGGAACTATTCTAGAGCTCTTGGGTAATGAATTGATTTGAAAGTGATTTGATCATTGGGGAAATTAAAACGGTGCTGTTAATTCAGACACCAATCAGAAAGAGTCCGGGAGTTAAGAATATGATAAAGGCAAGTATTAATGCCATCCCTGCAAGGACATAGACAAACCAAGGAAGCCAGGACTTCTTGACCTTCTTGTCCTTAATCCATCCAGTTTTTTGGATCACCTGTATCTCATATACCCTGAGAACAGGCACTGGAATGCGTGAAAGCCATCCCTTGATACGGACTCTTGCATTCTCGAATTCAGGCAGGTCAAAAATGGCAAACTGGAGCTGACCGATTATCGTCATGGTTTCCCAAAGGGCAACCAAGGATTCCCCGTTTTCCTCAATGACAAAATTATGGTCAAGCTTGAATCCAGGCATCAAACGTCCCATTACGCGACCCTCAACCTCGACGGGTCGCCTTACGTGGACGCCTGCCTTGAAGAGAGGACTTGACTCATCCGCTTCAAGGATCTGATTGACGGTGGTTTTTTCGAATGAAAATGAATAGGCAGATCTTGCATACCAGAAGACATAAATGCCAAAAAGCAGTGCAGTTGTCTCCATGATCGCAATCCTAATGGAGGGGGACAGACTGCGTATCTGCAGAAGTGCATAGGCACCTATGAATATGAATGACCAGAACGTGATATTGGCCAATAAAAAGACCATGTCCTTCAAGAAATAGGACTGAAGCAAAGAAGAAGTCTTAAACTGAACCTTCTGACTGAGGAGGGGGGCTTCGCCCAATTCCATGGAAAGATCGTCCATCATCTCAATGCGGTCAGATATCAATGGATGTGAGCTGAACAGTCTCAGAACCTTTGCCATCGGTTGTGTCCTTTCCCATTTGAGCACGCGATTCATTCTATCCTCAGCCGTTCCATTTCCGTTCCCGTAAAGTGGGGTTGGACTGGTGAATTGAGCCATGAAGCCCAGCGTGCTGAGTACTGCCCTAGTCTCCTTTGGCTTTGCCTTGTCCAATCTCTCTTTTCTTGACATCTCTTCGTCCTCTGCCTCCATTTCAGGCAGGAATTTTGCAGCCGCCTGATAATCCCCTTGGGGAGTGATATCCAAAAGTCCGTATCCAACCTTCAACAGGGCAGTACTCAATGCACGAGGACTGCATCCATAGACATGGACACTGCCAAAATCAGCCATTGCCTCCCGTATCCGTGTCAATGACAGCAGGAATAGCATTGACACAATATAAAGGAAGCGTACAAAAACAGCCAATCCTAGAATGAATGGGTAGGCAACCCCTGCCTTGAACCCTTCCCTGTGTGTTGCAAATTCTCGCAAGAAAGAATAACAATAGGCGGTGAATAGCGGAAAGCCCGTTGCCATGGTCAACATGATGAAATCATTGTTCTTGACGTGCGAAAGCTCATGACCAATGACTGCCTTCATTTCTTCCTCATTCAGGTACTTGAACAGACCAGCACTGACTGCCAGCCTTCCGTTCCAATGGCCATGACCATAAACAAAGGCGTTCATGGTCTCATCCTTAAGCACAATGACCTTTTTAATGCCGATACCAGTTGCCTGCACCTTCTGCTCAAGGAAATCCACAAACCATTCAGGAAGTGGTGAATCCCTCAGTTTTCTGAACTTAAACTGTTCGGCACCGAATAGCCCGCCGATCACAATGTCCATGAAAAGTGGTGAAAAAAGCCATTGGATCAGCAACCATGAGAACCCGAACATGAAGGAGAATCCCAATGTCAACAGACTCTCATACAGGTTAATGTCATACCTTAATGAAATGGCGACAACCACACTGAGAAGTGCCAAATAGGCAATTGCGGCCATGGCCATGATTGAAACTACAAATCTCCCCCGCAATTTCCACTTTGTGTGTGAAAAATTGGGGGCGTGCATCATTGACACGCTCATATCTGAAAAAAGGAATGGGCAATATTTAAGTTTTCCCTATATCTGGTGTTGTCCTAGTTTTCCCACACGTCCCTTTCAAAATGCCCAAAAAATACCCAATATCGGCTACTGATCACCACAAAATGCAATCGAATGCCATGAAGGGAACCCAACAAACCCTTCAACTCCGAACGTGCATTCGTTTTTGCCTCTTCCACAGTCTCTCCGTTCACAAAAATTGGGAGAGGCGGTTGCCACTTCACCACATAATAGGTGCTCTCGATCTCGTTCTGTTCATCGATGGTGGCAGTGACCTGTGGAACCTTGCCCTTACGTATCTGATTGCTCAATATGCAGATCGAACGCCAACATTCCTCAAACAAGCTCATGCATCCCATCTGAACTTGAACCAATATAAAGTGTGGAGACTTTCAGTAATGCTGAAAGAGGTATTGGCTTCATTGTATCAATTTTCTTTTCAAAACAAATCACTGTTGGATCGGCCTAATTATCCCTTTCCTTTTCCTTTTCCAATATCTGGTTTCCAAGGGAAGCCATACAATAAATCTCCCACAAAATAATGCATAGGACATACCGAATTCCCTTTCAAAAAGAGTGGTTTCTACAATTTCCCAAACCAAATACTGGAAACAGGCTAATGGATGACTTCTGTGATCAGAAAATCTTTTTGTCAATCATGATTTGACTGGATAATACCTACAGTATTGAGCCATTATAGGAATCAAAAATTGAACCTGAAAACCTTAATAGTCGGCAAACAACTTCGCACTCAAGAAGGGATACGCAATATTATCTCCCTCATTCTGACTGGAAGATCTGAGAAAACCATGGAAGTCGTCAACTTGGTGAAAACGGAAACCTAAAGATAGAGGATTGAAAAACGATTCCTTTTAACGTTGTCAACAGTAATAAACTGTACTTATGCAAGGGAAATTCATCAACCCTTGCCTTGAATAAGCTTCATCTTACTTATCCAAAAAGATTTTATGTATTTAGAATTAAAAGGTCTTGTCAAAATAGGTGAATTCGTCCTCTCGCAAAGCCATTGGATGTGGGGAATATAGGTCATCAATCATTGTGTTCACAGGTTTAAACCATTGGATAGAATAAAATGATGAAAGGAGGGTGATGAGTTGCATTACTCTGTTTCTGGGAGATTTGGGGAGAATTGCCATTGTAAAAGCTCCATTGGCAATGTCCTCCCTCTTATGTGCAATCAGAAGCGAGTAATGTTTTCCAAGTCCTTCCTCAATTGGAGGTTTTGCGTATTTGTAATAAACTAAACCCTTTGGAATAACTTTTCCTATTATGGCGACTGCGAGGAATATCTCCTTCCTTCTAATGGGAAAGTAATAAATGTAATCGATTCTGTATCCTAGTACTCTATGAGAAATGATCATTTGAATTTGTTCTAAAGTGACGATCAGATGTTCCACTGAATTTTTTTTCAATTGCTCGTCAATCAAGGTGGAAATGGAAAGTAAATAGAGATAAAATAAGACCAGCCTCCCCAAAATCTCTAGATTGTATACATTGATTTTTATGGCAAAATCACCAAAGATGAGCAGTGTGGGAAGAAGAATCAGCGGAATTAACTGGAACCACAAGGGAAAGAACCTTTCAAATTGCCTCGGATTTTCAACCTTCCCTTTCATCTGCATCAATTTCAACCAACAAGTCCCAAAACCAATAAGGAAAAACCCGATTTCATAGAATATTTTTCTGGGAATGAAAATATTTTGTTGAGTAATTGTAACGAACACTAAATGAAATGTAAGGGTAAAGCAAAGTAAGGCTTTTCCAATGTAAGAACTGCCGATACCATTCCTCATCCCAAGTTCAATGATTGCTTCTTCTTTCATTTTCAAACCTTCAGTATTCCTGATCCGTTGTCCATCAAAGCCGAAGATGGAATCACCCTTACTGAATCAGGGAAAAGTGATACTATTTGGTCAATTTGGTCTGGTTGGACATTTGATGCGACTTGGATTGCGAACGAATGTTTAGAAGTTTGTATTGTGAAATAAAGGAAAATGTTTTTTCCATCTACAGCGTTTTCAAATACAATCTCGAAATTTCCAAAGTTTCGTTTTCCGACTGGTTTCAGTATTAGGTATTGTATGGGTATCTCAAGCTCAAATTCAGAACTCATGAATGGAAGGTGTGACTTAATTTCAATATTTTCTCCGTCTATCCTTACTTGTGTACATTGTTTGTCGAGCAGAACCTGGAACAATAACAAGGTTGTGAAGACAGAGAAAGTAAAGACAATCCAGGATTCATATTCTAGCAATCCAAAAGAAATAGCCAACAGAAAAATGAGTAGAAAGAACATGGTGTCTGGAAATGAATAAACCAACCTTATCGGCGGGATTCCTTCAAATTTGGCAACCTGAACGATGAAGGCATAAACTATTACAAATATTAATGAGGTGGTTGCCAAGCCCAATAAAACTCCGTTCATCCCAAGTTCAATCCAAAGGAAAAAGAGCGAAGCAAAGTCCACGAGAAGAAACACTGCCAGAAATAAAATGGGTGTAGTTGGTTTTTCCACAATATGGGTTAGATCCACGAATCGCTCACATTCAGCCGCTTTTTAAAACAAATGATAGAATGTCAATTTTTTTTTATTCCTTGATCCATTTATTTCTTACTTAGTGACAAATTTTGAATATACAAAAAACCTTCACGGATAAAAAAATTGAAATTTCACAATTTGCAAAAAAGTTTGTTTTTTCAAATTAAGTTTTTCCCGAGAAAAATACCACAAAACTTTCATCTTTTTTTCAGCACCACCGTAATCATCTTTCAACAATTGGTGATATTAAATGAAACAAAAAATAAAGCAAATTCTTGGAATTTCAATCCTAGCAATCCTGACAATGGGGAATTTATCTCCTTTCATGGTTGCAACATCAGAAAAAAGACAAGAGAATATTTCACTAGATGTGAATAACTCCAACAATCCATTTATTGTAACATTTGGAAATACAAAAGAAGAAAAAATCGCAGTATCAACATTGCTCGAAAACTTTCCAAATGCGAAAATAATTGATTTTAGCATGATTCATCAAATATTAAATTATGATAATCCAATTATTTATGTGGGACATGGTTCATCCTATGGATTGGACTATTTCGGACGCATAATTGAATGGGATTATTTGGCGGATATCATAACTGCATCAAAATCCAATAACCATTACATTCTTGAATGTGAATCGAAAAGAATTACAGAGTTGGAAGATTTTTCTGGAAAAAAAGTCATCTCTTTTGCTTCTGAGATTGATGCCGAATTTGCAGCTCTCTATGTCTCTTTCATGATTTCAAACAACAAGGGTCTTCTTAAACATTTAATTTACAGAATTAATGAAATTATGGAAGGTGCAGAACAATTTACACTTTCTCTTGGTAAAAGAGAAAAGAGTTACCATATGTTTAACCTCATAGTCCTCGCTCTGGGTATTATTTTACCTATCGTTATGTCTAATATTCCTTCTAATGTACTTGTAAAATCGTTTCTTCATATATCTGCATACACTACAACATTGGTTCTTTTTAAAACGACTATCGACTTCTTTTTTTCAATTGCAGAAGATTGATCCGACAAACTAGATAAATTTGGAAAATTGGCAATGGCTTTATCTGCATGGATATTGATTTTTCTCAGAGAAGTGTACAAAAATGTGGGATGGTTGACTAAAACAAAAATTTATGCGGCAGCTACTGGTGAGGTCACTTTGCTTACTCAAGCAATTAAGTGGGCTGCAATCGTGGCCTCAGCAATTGCTGTAGTGTATCAAATTTATAAAGCTTGGAATGCCTATAATATCGACTTGGCAGACAGTAATGATTATGTAACATATTCATAACAC
>WAKA01000040.1 GCA_015523565.1 Candidatus Heimdallarchaeota archaeon
ATGTCAATCCTTTTCCTGAATTTGATGATGCGGTATTGGAAGGTTTTTCTTTATCAATCGTGTAAAATTGGTTTGACCATACCAAACCTGCAATCATCAAAACTGAAACTACAATAACCAAAAATATCTGCCAATTTGGTGCTGGTTGTTTAGAAGAACGCTTTTTGCGTGCCATTACTTAAAATTTGACAAGTCATAATATAAACTTATGAAAGTATAGTGGGTATTAATGTCAATTTTTGACAGAATATTGTGCAAATTATGTTTATTGACTTACAATGCATTGTTGCAATGTATTTTCCATTTTTTTTGATGCAAGTAATGAATCGAGAAATGACTTGCTTAGTATATAAACCATTTCTCCTTGCAAATATTCCTATTATTTATTCTTCTAAAGTTAATGCTTTCTCCCTTTTGTTTGTCAAATACAAATATAGATAAATAACTGGACTTTGAAGAACTATCACCAATGGAATGGTTGCTTGCAATGTTGCAGGACTTAAGACAATTCCGAAAATTCTTGCCAAGAAAGCAATGACAACTGCAACAATTGATGCACCAGTTACAAAACGTTTGATGATCTCTATTTGTGTTGGGGTCAATCCAAACGCAAGTTGAGACGCACTTTTGACTGTTACTGTCTCTTGGTCATAGGTTTCTGTTTTTTCACCTGGTATGATATTTCCTTCCTTGTCTCTTAGTGGTACAATTTCAAAACTGATTTTTCTGGTACCTGATTCCAATGGTACAAATGTGAATTCAAAATTACTCTCAGAATTAGGTGGAATGTCCAATAATATCATTCTAGGGACAACATGATCTAATGTATGTATATAAATTCGTAATCCCTGTGTTTCCAAAGGATTAATTATCAAACCGATCATTTTAGTTTCTTTGTATTTGATCAAGGGTCCTGTCGCATATAAGGATACTATGATCTTCTTCTCAAATTCCTCATTTTCTTTTATCTTCCTTTTCGCCTGCTCTGCACGTTCTAAATATACTTGTGATATTGTTGAGGTAATTATCAAGGCAATAATGATATAAAAAATCAAGTCTCCGAAATTGTAGCTGGTTCTGTTAAGTACGTTCGGATTGCTTAAAATAATGATGAACCAAGCCAAAAAGAACAAAATTGCGGATATTAGGAGAAATATCCTTGAAATTCGACTGTTGTACTTTACCTTGTTCAATAATTTGTTTACGTATTCTGTTGTGTCATGTATAAATTCTTCATTCTCATCAAAATCATCACTAACTACTCCAAGGGATGTATGATGAAGAACAGATTTTTTCTGCCTTTTTGAACGAACCCAATTCAAAATTAGTATTAGAATTGATTCAATTGGAATCGCAACTAATGCAAGGGTAATGGTCTTGTTCAATTGTGCCGTTTCCAAAACCTGATTGAAAATCGCGATAACAGCCACTGCAAGACCCAAAACCAAGAATAATGCTGAAAACTGCTGTACAATCACTGAAGAAGAGGAATTAACAAAATATTCTATTCTTCCTTCTTCATTATTTTCAGTGTTTTTCTCCGTTATTGTTACAGTTGCATGTTTTTTCCCTGAAGAAAGTCCATACACATTAAAATACATGCTATCCTCTTCATTCGGTTTCAGAATGGGCGTATCATGGCTGTCTGGTGAGAAAATATCATTTGAAGTAACCATTACCTCAAACTTTTTTGGTTCTGTAGATACATTCTTGACTTTGAGATTAATGGCTCCCCACCCTTCCTGCCATATTGTTTCCCCTTCTGGAATCTCAATAGATGATATTTCAACCATCTTTCCTCCCTTGACTGTTATTTTAGGTTTCATCTCCTTTCTCATCATTTCAAGCATCTGTTTTTCATTCAAGAAATCTGATACTGTGATGAGAATATAAAGCAATGGTACAGAAATCATAATGTAAATTCCATTGGTATAAGAGATCTTAATGAAACTTGTAAATGCAGAATATCTCAAATCAAATAATCGATTGCCGTAAGTGATCCATAATGAAAATACAAATGAAAATCCAAGAACCGCTGAAATGGTGTTTCTTAATAAATTCCTCAGGTATCGCATAGAAAACAAGTCTTTCCATGACTCCATGCCAATCAAATTCTCTTCAGCCAAATTCTTTGCCCTGAACGGTTTTGAAAATCCCCCTGCAATGAGCCCTGCTATCATCGTGCCTATCACCATAAGCATATCGCTCCGAGGAATGAAAATCCCCTGAATAAACATCCGAAGAATGATGGAATACCCAAAAGTTCCAACTGTCGCAGCCAAAACCCCCACTACTGGTCCATAAAAAATAGCAACTAATGCCAATACTATGATCCCTGGAAACCTTGTGCCAAATGGATTGCTTGAAAATATCAATGCCAATTCAGGATCAAGGAGAAAATTGATGGTGATGAACAATATCGAACCACCTGCGGCAATTGCCGCATCTTTTATTCCAAAATCTCTTAATGAGCCTGTAAAAACCATAAACTCATTCACTTAAAGTGGATAAAAAGATATTCCAGTTCAGATGTAGAAATTGATAAAAACAAAAATTTTATGTTTTAATTTTACGTTTCCTAGTTAAAACCAGTGAAAAAAGACCAATGACAACCATTCCAATAATCGTTTCGGAACCTGTTAATGAAGGAGAACTAAAAACGGATTTTGTTTCGTTCAATTGGGATGACCCTATGGATGTCGAATTTAGGGATGTTGTATCAGTCTCTTCAACAGTAGAAGATGTGTTGGGGGTTGTTATGCTGGATTGTCTTGTTGTTTTTTTGGACGAACTCATTTGACTGGATGAAGAAGTTGTCATCGTGTTGGTTTCTGTTGTTGTAAATGAAGAAGAACTAGTGGGTGTAGTTGATGGAGTGCTTGGTTCCGTTGTCATAGTGCTACCCGTTGATGTAACAGTATGTTCTCTTTCAATTCCGACAATTTTATTCCATTGTAACTTCAATACCACGAAAAGATCTGCATCAATGCCTGAAACATTTGAGTTCATAACAAGCAAGCTTTTTGTAAATATTAAGGGGATGACAGGCAAGTCATCATGGATTGCCTTTTGGACAACATGGGCATTTTTGATTATCTCTGTTTGATTGTTGCTTGATAGATAATTACTGATCAGGTTTTCCAATGTGTGGTTGACATAATTATAAAAGTTCCATCCTGATGGGAGAAAACTGGATTCTTCATACAATCCTGACGGATCCCAATCAATGCTCCAAGAATAACCAACAAAGAAGATGTCATAACCACCTTCATCATAAAGACCAGGTGGATTGCTTGCACCGAATGTTCTTGAAATAATGTTACCCCAACCTGTGGAGATATGCTGTTTGACACCAATACCTATCTTTGGCAATTCTTGTACAAAATCTGCCACCCATTGGTTTCTTGCTGGGTTTGTGTTTGGTGACAACACTGTTACATTGAAGAAAAATGTCTCGTACACTCCATCTCCGTTGCTATCAATCAAGTTTGAATAGTTAAA
>WAKA01000041.1 GCA_015523565.1 Candidatus Heimdallarchaeota archaeon
AATATTCAAGCCCATTTTCTATTAGGAGAGAAAAAGCCAAGATGCGTCAGAAAAATTAGAATTAGGTTTCTTTTGTTGTTTAAGTTGCACTTTTGTTTATTTCAGAAAAGAAAAACAATCTTCGTTCTTAATGCTCAATCATGTATCAAAGTCCCTAGATTTTTATAGGCTTATGGGAAATTATTATTGAATGAGCATTTCTGACGAGGAATTTGAACGAAAACTTGAGGGATTGCTCCCCAAAGTTTTACATAGTTTAGGCTATATAATTACTCCAGAACAGATTGCAACGAGAGAAGATATTGAAAATTTAAGGAGACAAATGGATGAACGTTTTTTGAAAGTCTTTGAACGAATGGAAAAGAATGATGAGGAAATCAAGGGCATCAGGGAAGAGATGAAGCAGCAGAATGAGGAGATCAAGAGCATCAGGGAAGAGATGAAGCAGCAGAATGAGGAGATCAAGAGCATCAGGGAAGAGATGAAGCAGCAGAATGAGGAAATCAAGAGCATCAGGGAAGAGATGAAACAGCAGAATGAGGAGATCAAAAATCTCAGGGAAGAGATGAAGCATCAAAATGCGAGAATTGATAGGCTTATTGAGAGTATGAACAATGGGTTCTCCCTAGTCCACGATGAACTAGCAAAGGTTTCGAGCAAATATGGGAAAATGCGTGAAGAGGAAGCAAGAAAGCTATTGGATGAGGTTTTAAAGCATTTTGGAGTCCCCTCTTATAAAGTCAAGAAAATGCAGGTAATAGACCAAGAAGGAATTGTATTTGCCAAAGGATATATTACAGATATTGATTTGTATTTGGAAAAGGACAATGAGGTTTGGGCCTTTGAATTCAAGGCAAACTGTGACAGATTTGACCTGTTTGGGTTCCATAAGATCTGTGAACTTCTTGAGAATGGATATGGCAAAAAAGTTACCAGAAAGATTCTTGCATGTTTCAGTTTTGAAGATGGCGTTGATATTGATGCGGACAGATTTGATATTGAAATTTGGAAACCAAAGGCAAGGGTTCCAGGTCTTGTTTTCCCAATCGATCTCTAACAATCATTTCATAAGAATTATTTTCCGACTTATTTGGGCTCAGTATTGATTATAATTCAAGCATTATGATAATTTTGATCAGGAGATTGTTTATTTTTTGTGAGAAAATGCATGGGGTTTTCTATAAAAAACAACGAAAAGGTAATGATCAATCGAGGTTCCTTATTAAGAATTCGATGTGGCATCCCTTCCAAAGCAATTAAGGTAGAGTTGGGAAGTAATGCATCAAGTTTTACAGAATCTTCAAAGGGAATTACCTTATCATCAGTTCCTGCAAAAATTAGAGTAGGGGTATCAATGACGCTTGGATCAATGCAGTAAGAGGCAATTGTTTCCTCGATGATTTTCTTTTGGATTTCAAGTGGTGCATTGGTCAATTGTGAAATAAATTTTTTATAAGTCGGGATTTCTTCTTCCGATGCAAAGTATGGCAAAGTCTTTTCAAATAACTTGGCGACTGCTCGAATCAATTTTTTGGGAGAAAGTTTGGTAAGACCTTTTAACCATAAAGGTACTGAGAATTTTATGGTTGGAGAAATAAGTACCAAAGAATCGACATGCTCAGGGAAAAGTTTTGTAAATGTCAATGAGACAGCAGAAGAGAGAGAACTTGCAACAAGGTTTATCTTGAAATCAGAACCAAGAAACTGGGACAGAGCACAGTGAATATCTGTAGCAAGGTCTTGAATGGACCAAGACAAGTCTAGAGGGGAATCTGAATCCCCATGACCACGCAAATCAATTGCAAACATGTTGAAATGATTTGAATAATGATCAAATGCATATTTATAGTCTTCACTGGACCCAAACCATCCATGAAGGAAAACCACATTTGGAAGGCTGGGATTGATGACTTCTGTTCGTTTCAAGGAGAGAAGAAAAAAGTCATTCTCTGCAATTTTCTCATCAACTTCGCAGTGAAAATCTGACCTATGATAAACTGGAACAAAGCTTTCTACAACTGACATATAGATGACCTCGATGCATTGTGCGTCGATATAGATGCAATAGATCCCATCAAGGAAATACTTCCTTGAGAAAGTTCTATCTATTCTTTACTAGTGTCATTTTATATTTATAAAACATTGCTAATAAGGAAAGAATAAATTTTCCATGACCTGATATTTCAGGCAATCAAGACTTTTTTAAGAGAGGGATAATTGGTTTTCTTGTAAAAGAAATGAGCATGACCAAAGAAAAATGGAAGGAATTCTTCCCGTACAAGCCAAGACCTGCACAGGAAAAGATCATGCAACCTATGCAGGATGCAATATTTGATGGAAAACATTGCTTAGTGGAAGCTGCAAATGGAACTGGAAAAACAATTGCCGCATTGGCTGCGGCAATCCCTGTAGCCAAACAATTGGACAAGGTAATTGTATATCTTGCAAGAACACATTCCCAAATGGATAGAGTGATCGAGGAATTGCAGGAGATTAGTAACCATTCAAAGGAATATGTTTCAGGGTTGACATTGAGAGGCAGAAACTCAATGTGCCTAAATGAATTGGTTTTGGAATATGCAAAAAGTGCCAGATCTGCCAGTGAGATGTGTACACAATTAAAATCCCTGAAAAAATGCCAATATTACAAAAACATGAGTGAGGATAAACGGATAAAACCAATAATGCATGAACTGAAAAAAATGCCTGCCACGGCAGAAGTGATTTTTGAAATGGCAGACGCCGCCCAGATCTGCCCTGCGGAAACTGCGAGAAAATTGCTTGCAAGTGTAGATGTAATATCCTGCAGTTATCTGTACATATTTGATCCAAAAATAAACGCATCATTTTTTGATCAGGTTGGGGTAGATTTGGATGATATCATACTCATTATTGATGAATGCCATAACTTGCCAGACACTGCTATAGAAATTGGATCTGATGAGATCACATCATTTTCCTTCAGCAGGGCGATTCGTGAGGCAAGGGAAGAGGGAAGAAGGGATGCAATCCCATTTTTTGAAGCTTGCCAAGATTATTTTTTTGATCAGGCAAACAAATGGCAAATAGGACAGGAGTTGCAGGTTGACGGTTCAAAAATCCTTGAAGAGCTTGAATTGAAATGTGACATTGAATTGGATGATGAGTTTTTTGAGGATCTCGTTTCTTTGGGGTTTAAGATTAGGACAAAGCTATTAAGGAAAGGCAAGGAACCAAGATCAAGTATAGGAAGAATTGGGGAGTTTTTTTCTGCATGGTATGATTCCATTGGCAGAGTAGATTATATCCATTCAATGGAGGTACGCACAATTGAAGGGAATAGGCAAAGCAGGTATGCAGTTTTAAGATTATCCAGTTTGAATCCAAGAAAAATCTTGGACCCAATACTTACAAAGGTTTTTTCATCAGTACACTTGACAGGTACTTTAGGAGACCCAGATGCTTACAAAATGTTAACAGGTCTTTCTGATCTTCCGACAGAGACAATGGTTCTTCCCTCACCTTATAAGAGTTTCAATATCAAGGCATATTATACGGGAAAGCTTAGTACCCTATACAATCATCGTAATCCAGATACCTTCAAAAAAATGGTTGAATTAATCATTGCAGTGGCTGACAACACTCCAGGAAATATTGGAGTGTTTGCTCCAAGTTATCAGATTGTAAAGGATCTTATGGACAACGGTCTCTCAAAATACATGATAAAGCCAATATTCCAAGTACCCGCAGATTCAACGTCTGAAGAAAATGACAGAATCATTCGGAGGTTCAAGAAAGAGGCAAGCAAGGGGGGTGGAATTTTGCTGTCAGTACTTGGGGGAAGATCATCTGAAGGAACTGATTTTCCAGGGGACTTGATGAATTCTGTTGTTATCATTGGCATACCCTATGCTCCCCCAAATCCGAGAATTAACGCAAAAATAGAATTTCTGGAGTCAAAATTTGAAGGCTGGGGGAGAACACTGGGGTATATTATTCCAGCGATAAACAAGGCAAGCCAAGCAGCAGGAAGGGCAGTAAGGTCTCTTGATGACAAGGCATTCATACTCTTTGTTGATTTTCGCTATGGTTCCTATAAGGTAAAAAGATTGCTTCCCCATTGGATAAGACAGAATTTGAAAAAAATTGAGCCAAAGCCTGAGTTTATTAAAAAAGAAGTGATTGGATTTTTCAGGTAACCCAAAAATTTTTTTTAGGGGAAAAGAAATTATTGTATATTGACCAATGATAAGCGGAGAAATGAAATCCTCCAACTGATCAACAGGTTTTTCAAGGATTTTGATGAGTTATTCAATTTTGCGGATCAATTGGATGAGCCTGACAAAATAATAAAGCTGATCAAAAATGCGACAGATGACAAGTTAGCTATTCAGCTAGTCTTTAGGTTGGCATATCTGGATGAGTCACATTTGGCCAAATTAATAATGGAAACAGATGATGAAATAATCAAACAATTCAGTATATTTATTTTGAAGGATGAGAATGCACTCAAAAGAGTCGCTGAAGCTGATACGTCAATTTGGACTGCATTGGGTGCAGTATCAAAAATTTCAGATCAAAATTTGCTTTTTGAATTGGCAAACAATACCAACGCTTTTTCAAGCGTCAGATGGGAAGCATTAAGGCGAATAGATAAAACGGAGCTTCTAGTAAAATTGCTGGACAATCCAATTGATGATATTTGGGTTAAAGCAATTCTCACAAAAATCAAAGACATGGATACATTGCTAATGCTACGATTGACTTTAGCAGATCGTTATCAATCTGAATTGATCAAAAAAATAAAAAGAATCAGTGAAAATTAGTGACGGAAGAATAATATTGCTTTTCATTATAAACTCTCTTTTTGAGCAGGATGTCCAATAGATTTTCAATTTCGTCATAATCAGGATCAATATATTCTTTGTTTGCAATCTTTTTCTTTTTGATCAACTGGTTTTTTGTCAAAATATTCAACATGTTTCGGACAGTCTTTCTGTTTATGCCTGTTTCTTCAGATATTGTGCTGATATTCCATTCTATGTTTTCATAGGAAACTAAGAATTCCAAAAATGGAATCGCATGTTTTGATCTAAGATTGAGTTCAACCATTTTAAGACCATAATCGAATTGATCAGCATACTCAGATGCAATATAAACGATATAACGTCCAACTTTCTTCTTCTCGACCCATCCATACTCTTCCAATATTTGAAGATGCCATAAAAGATTACCCATACCCATACCCACAGCTTTCTTGATTTCACGGAGGTGTGCACCAGAAGCTTCCAGATATTCTAAATAATCTATAATTGCCTTTCGTGCAGGATTTACAAGAAGTTGACCTTCAGATATCTGTCGGTTTTGGACATGATAGGCAGAACCGATAATGAAAATTCCAAATTTGAGGATTTGATCGAATACCCATTGAAGAAATGAAATAATTTTTCTGAAGAACAGGGCAATTAAGGCAACAAAAACCAAAAGCATTGGAAGCAGGGAATTGCTAAAATTTGAATCATTTGTATTTGGAAATTGCGCAGAGTTTGAGTTTGTGGAATTTGAAGTAATCATTGTGTTGTTTGATACGGCTGTAGAAATGTTATTTGAGGATATTGAATTTTCAATTTTAATGTTAAGGAACATTTTTACTGTTTTCTGTATCAGGATGTCAATTTTGGAAAGCAGATCGGGCAGGGCATTGATATGAAGATTTCCATGACCATTTTCCACAGGGGAAACTAAGTCAAACATAAATGCAATTGAATAAAGCAGAGAGCTATTTCTTTCCAAAATAATTGGTTCACCACCAGAGATTTCTTTTTGAACCTCCGATTCATTGACAGAAGAAATAGTTCCGAGAATGTTTGTATTTTGTAATTGTGTGACAATTCCCACTTTGCCCAAATAGGATGCAGATATATCTGATTCATTCAATCTAAGAGTGAATGTCCATTCAGTGTTTTCCTCCCCCAGTTCTTTCAGATAATTTCCCACACCAAGTTTTGTAATAAAGTTGTTGCTGAATTCGTCAATACGGGAAGAGAATAGGACAATGGATTTTAGATCGTCAGTATTTATGAATTGTTCAATTTCATCTTTCAAAGCACTTTCCAAGTTTTCTGATGAAGTTTCAACAAAAATTATGTCAAATGAGTTCAATGAAGGTGGCGATTTTGAGTCACTTGGGATTGGAGTTACAGATACTTGATCATATTTACTTAACAAGTCAAGAAATGTACTTTTACCCTCTTCATTTGAATAGATGACACCAATATTGATTTGGTGGCTTGTTGCCAATCCAAACATGGGATTCAGAAGCATCAACAATGATAAGAAAATGAAAGGTAACTGTTTCATGCCACATCTGTCATCTTTTTGTTTAATTACAATTACAATGTTATATATAATAAGACCATTGGAACAGTTTTGCCCACATAAGAAAAAGGAAAAAAAAGTTACTAAAAAATAATGAGTTATTTTTCGCACGAACAACGGAATGATTTTCACTATGAGTCGACAATGTGATGTAAAAAGTTAAATATATCTATGTTTTAATTGTTACAATGAACACCAAATCACTAAGAAATGGTAGTTTTATTAACAGGACAGGAGTGTTCATTTTACTTTTTTCAATACTAGTGATTTCATCATTCACTCCTGCCTCTGTTATAGCGAATCAAAGGATCAGTTCACAAAGCATTCAACAAAATGTAGCAACTGACCTTACTCAGAATCAAAATCAAGAATTGCAAACCACAAAAGGAAGCGCATTTGATTTGATTCCTGAGGACAGCAGATATGATCTGCTCAGAAAACATTTGGAAAAAGAAGGTGCACCAATAAATGCAAAGGTTATTTCTCCATTCCTTCTGAATCTTCAAGACAGGGATCTAAATGTTCAGAAGGATGGAACCATGAAATTGGTTGTTTCATTGGACAATAGAAACAAATACGCAGACGTATATGGGTTGGCTTCCCGTTTTGGCTTTAGTGTGGAAGAAGAAATTCCCAGATTGAATGCATTTGTTTTCAAAGGGAAAATTGACGCATTCAACAATTTCCTTCTAAGCAAGGGGTCTCGTTTAGGAGTAGAATACGTTGAACCTGTTGTCTATTATCAGTTAGACAATACTGAAAAAAGCCATCCACCTCATCTTATGGGTACACCAAATGACCCCATGTGGAATGATCAATACGGTCCACAAATCATCAGGGCAGATAAGGCATGGGGACAGTTCCAAACACCACCTTCGGAACCAGTCATTGTTGCAGTTATTGATACAGGTGTGGATTACAACCATCCAGATCTTCAAAATATCTATTTGCCTGGCGGATATGATTGGTACAATGATGATAATGATCCAATGGATGATCATGACCATGGAACCCATGTTGCAGGAATTATTGCTGCAGAGATCAACAACAGCATAGGTATTGCTGGTGTTGCTGGTTTGGGTTCAGGTTATGTGAAAGTCATGGCAGAAAAATTCCTAAGCTCATGGGGAAGTGGATCAGACACTGATGCCGCAAATGCCATCATTCATGCAGTAGATTTTGGAGCAGATATTTTAAGCAATTCATGGGGTGGCGGTCCTTCTGATCTTATTGCAGAAGCGATGGCATATGCAGAAGATAATGGAGTAATTGTCATAGCTGCGGCGGGCAATGGTTTTGGTCAAGATGCAGATTTCAACTATCCTGCGGCATTGCCATCAGTTATTTCTGTTTCCTCAACAGATGAAAATGACCAATTGTCATACTTTAGCTCATATGGCTATACTGTTGATGTCGCAGCCCCTGGTTCAAGTATTCTTTCAACTGTCAGGAATGGAGACTATGAGTTTTTCTCAGGAACATCCATGGCCACACCACACGTATCAGCTACAGCTGCATTGATGTTGCTTAGACAACCTGACTTGACACCTTTTGAAGTTAGAACCCTCTTGCACGACACTTCTGTTGACCTTGGCGATGAGGGATTTGATGTGAAATTCGGTTATGGTCGTATCGATGTCCTTAATGCAACAACAGCCGCGGTAAGACCCAACACAGATTTGAGGGCAACAATTTATGTGCCTCAACAACCCACAATTACAAATTCAATAATCAGAGTTACAATTGGCCTGTTCAACTTTGGTACATCCACCCAAGATTTGAGTTACAGCATTCTACAAAATGGAAAAGTTGTTGCTTCAGGAACAGAATCAAATATGGCGGGTGGAACATATCTTAAATATGAACATGAAATGATTGTTGTCAATCCACAGGATGTTGTTCTGCAAGCAATAATCACCCCTGTTGCAGGTGAAACAAACATTGCAAACAACAATGCCACTCAAGTCCTCTCTTTTGGCAAGCAAACATATTCCATGAAACCAATGCAGTTTGAGTGGGATGATGCAAGGAATGGTGGAAGAAATCTCGGATTGGTTGGGGATGATATAGCAGTTGATGTCCCATTGCCTTTCGCCTTTCCGTTCTTTGGAGATTTCAATTTTGACACTGCATTTGCCAGCACAAATGGGTACATCTCATTTGTAGACCCAAGTGGATGGAGATATTATCCCGCCATATTTCCAGATGACTATAATCCATTTGTAATAGCACCATTCTGGACAGACATGATCATGTTTGACTTTGGCGATGGAGGAAACACGACAAATGATGTTCCAGAATTTTGGGTCAAAGAAAGAAATGACTCTGTGATTTTGCAATGGACAAATGCAAAGCTTTACTTTGATCCTACTGCAAGAATTACATTCCAAGCGGTATTGTATAAAGATGGAGACATTCAATTCAATTACCTAAATGCAGAAACGGAATTCGTTGCAATTGGTGTAAACAAGGGTCTTAGGTCAATGGACTATACCACATATTGGTCACCTTTGGATGGTCCGATTTCTCTGACAAACATGTCATTATTGTTTACATCAAAGGAAATGAGTGTAGCCAATGAACTTGGTGTTTCTCTCTATACCTCATTGGATATGACACTTCCAAACAGCAATAATACAATTGAATTTGGCATTCTCAATTATGGCACAGCAGATGCTACAAATGTGGCATATGATATGGCAATCAATGGAACAAGTGTGATGAATGGAAGTACAGATGTAGATGCAGGATTTGGTGAGCCGTTTTCGTATGAGTGGATGCCTACAGTAGAAGGTCATTATGTTTTCAACATTTCTGTTGCCCCATACTTGAATGAAACGGATTTACAGAACAACTTCATTGTTTTCGAAGTTGATGTGGTTTCTTCTAACCTCAATGTACCATTTGGAACTCCGATGTATTACCAATTTGATTCAGAGCTTTTTGGAGGGCTAGAAGAGTGGCCTTTACTAGAAATGCACGTTGAAGAAACTGAAGATCCATTATTTGCAGATCTATGGCTGACATACATAGACCTGTTTACTGGAGAAGTATTCATTGAATCCTCATTCCGCTTCAATGTTTTGACCTTTGAACTTGAAGGTGGATGGGGTCAAATGCCATTCATCCTACCAACATTTGCAGATGTAGGATACAGCAATGAGTTTGGTGAAATTGTTTCAGACACAACATACGATTTCCAAGGAACTTCATTAACAGGTTGGCTTCTAGAAGATAGTTGGGGAACCTCTGTAGTTTATGACCAAGAAACAGGTGCAATGCTATCTTACAGGGTACCGTTCTATAATGGAAATGGAACATCTCCAGAAACCGTTGGAGTCACCATTATTGCGGCACATGGAGTTCTTGCTACACCATCTGTCAATCAATTCTTAGATGTTTTTGCAATAGATGGACCAGTCAATGCAGAAACACAGATCAATGCATTTGTCATGAACACAGGAAGCAGTACAGTTTCTGGTACAACATTGCAATTGAAAGTTGATGGGCAAGATGTTTTCAGTATGGATATTTCTTCATTGGACCCTACAAGCTATACCGTGGTATCGGTGAATTATACTGTATCTGAAGGAGTTCATCTTGCAGAAGGATCATTGTCAGCAGCCACTTCAGAAACATATCTTGAAGACAATGCAGATACAGATACCTTCATTGGAATGGAATTCATTGCTGTTTTCCAAGATGACTATCCCTTCTTCTCATATATGCTTGAAGATGTCATTACTTATGGACTAGGAATGGGTGTTAAGTATTTCGGATCTAACGATATTGGAAACGTCAATATAAGTGCATATAAACGAGTGATTATTGCGTCATCCCAAACCGCTTCATTCCAAAATAAAGTTTCATCCAATACCCAATGGTTTGAAAACTACGCTGAAAATGGAGGAATTCTTGAAATCCATGCAGCTTCAGATCAAGGATATGGAGCAGGACCAGGTTACACATCTCTTCCAGGAGGTGTGAGTGTTGTCAATGCACAAGATGGATATAACCAGATCTCAATTATGGATCCAACTTCAGACCTGTTTACAACACCCAATTTGATTTCTGATGCCATGTTAAGCAATTGGTATTGGTCTGCATATGGATATTTGTCAATTAATGACCCATTGACAAAAGTTTATGCAAAAACCACAGACGTCAGTAGTGTTGCACCAGTGATTGCTGCTAAGGCACAAGGAGATGGTTTTATCATATATACCACAATGCCTGTAGAAGCATGGTGGGGCAGTTATAGTTTCTTGGAAAATCTCGTCCAATTTGTGCCTAATGATGTCCCAACATCAGGCAATCCACCATCAATTCAAGGAAATGAAAATGTGATCATGTATTATGGTCAGTGGGAGACACTCATATACGTAATTTCGAGTGACTTCTATGAAACATATTCAATTACAATTGATGGAGACAAGACAGTCTATAACTGGAATGAAAAAGAGAAAACCATCGTTATTTCCACAGAAAATTGGACTGTCGGAGAGCACTCTGTGAAGATTGATGCAACAGATCTTCTGGGTCAGACTACATCAATGGAAACAACTGTTAAGGTTCTGCCACAGGGTGGAGTAACAGTCACTAAAACAGTAAGTGCCACAACGACACCCACAAATACAAGTGTGTCAAGTAGTGAAAGCAAAAGTCCATTTAACATGTGGGCAGTTGTATTTGGTCTTGTCTTTATAGCAATCATGCCAATCATCAGAAAGAAGAAATAGACAAAACCCTAAATAATATGGAATTCATTTTTTAACTGTTTGAATTATACGGAATTTATTCAAAATCTCAAGACATACATCTCAAACAACCATTTTATACATTCACAGAAACCAATAGCATCAGTATTAGTTCCCATTTTTGAAAAAAATGATGAGCCATGGATTTTATTGACAAAAAGGTCTACAAAACTGGAGAAACATTCAGGACAGGTTTCATTTCCAGGGGGAAAAGTTGACATCACGGATAGGGACGAGATAGATACTGCATTGAGGGAAACAAAGGAGGAACTTAATATTTCAAAAGGACAAATTGAAATCATAGGGAGGTGGCATGATTTCTGGACACCATATTATAGAGATGTTGCCACAATAATCGGGGAAGTGAAAAATTTAGATGGCATGACCCCTTCAGAATCAGAAATTGAAAAGATAATCAGCTTGCCCGTATCTTCTTTTGCAGATCCAAGCATTCATAGGGTTGAGGAAAGATATCATAATGGCATAACCTA
This sequence comes from Candidatus Heimdallarchaeota archaeon, assembly GCA_015523565.1. Classification (GTDB taxonomy): domain Archaea; phylum Asgardarchaeota; class Heimdallarchaeia; order Heimdallarchaeales; family Kariarchaeaceae; genus WAKA01. Next base: position 11,606 of record WAKA01000041.1, read on the forward strand.
TACAGTCCATTATTTTGAAATTAACGGGGACGTGATTTGGGGAGCCACTGGTGGTGTGATTTTCTTTCTTTTAAGAGACTTAGGGATAATAAAATATGGAAAACAATATTCAGGTCGTAGAAGTGGTCTTACTTAGTCTTTTCATCCCGAATTTCCTTGAGAACCTTAAGACCATCCATTGCGAGAGGAAAGCCGATAAACATTGCCAAATGTAAGAAAAGCTCTGCCAATTGATCATATCCATAACCTTGATTTAGCGCTGCAATCAGGTGTGATTTAAGTTGCGGTTTTAGTCCTAGGCAGGTTAGAGAAGTAATTGCTACAAGTTCTTTTTCCTTAAGAGACAATCCTTTTCTTGGATATACCGACCCATAGGGGATTTCGATGACGAATTTTGCAAAAGTTGGATCCAAATTTGTGAGGGCAGATTTTATCTTTTCCCAGTTATGCTTATACAATTCATATCCAATTGTATCTGCTTCAGTTTCCCTGTTGTCTGGAATGGGCGAATTCACACGATTTTATCATCCATTGTCCATTTATCAATTCCGTTACATATCAATTTTCATCTAAACATTCACTGGCTATGGTGACTTATTTTGGAGAACTTATTTGTAGATTTATAAGCATTGCATTGAAATATGATTCAATGATTGAGCCCATTGAAAAAAACAAGCTCCATAATAAACTTGTGACAACTGGAACAGCCCTTCATTCCTTGTTTTGGGGGAAAAAACCGCAACAGGTGAATATTAAGTCGTCAGACCCAAACATAAAATATTCTGCCTTGGAATATTTAATGATCTTGAGATATGCATCCGATTTATTTACTGGAAGGGTGGAGAGGATGTTAAAGGATGAAACAGTTCCAAGCACCCACGATTTTGACCTAGACAAGTTTTTGGCAATGGAAGACATTGATGATCAAAGCTTGAAAGCAAATATTGAAGAATTCATGGAATCTCGTGCAAAATTGCTTAGACTTCTGAACCCACTTGCAGATGAGGATTGGGATAAATACAAAATCAACCATGAGAAATATGGAGAGCTCACATTAAGGCAACTGTTAACTCTCTTGGCAAATTATGAAGAAGAATGGGTAAATAACATTCGTACAATTCTCAAGGAACACAATATGTAACCCTAATCAACATACTGCTCATAGAAGATTATATTAGATGCAATTGTGAGCAAATCTTCAGGAATCCAGTTATTGAGTTCTAGCCATAATGTTCCATTGGCAAGATCAGAGAGCAATTCCTCTATAGTTTCACTTTTTGTCATGACTGAAGGGGGATCAACACCTGTGCGTCTGTCTGGGGCTCCGAAAATATGGCTTATCTCATGTTGGAACAAGTTATCTGTCCATGCATTGGTAAGCCTGACGCCACTTGCCTTTAAACTGCCACCTGCATTTGCGGCGATGTTGAATCCACCATTGACAGTACCAATGACCATTCCATAGTTTGACATCGTTTTATTTGTATTGATGAGCAAAATGTCGGCACCCATGTTATTGCGAGACCTGCCTTGGATGTGCCACCATGTGTTTTGAGGAAGATTGAGCATGGAACCCACCTTTGATTTTGCAAAATCAAAAAAATCGGGAAGTGAAGTGGATCCAGAATAATCGGTTTCAATGGTTAAAGCAACTTTGAAGGTCATATTGAACCATTTCTCAAAGTAAATGTTGACAATTTTAAGGATTTCAGAAACTGGAGGAAAAGTATCTTCCCAATGATCATTCATTACAGTAACTAAAATGACCTTTTTGCGATTAAGAAGCATGAAATAAAATGTCAGTTCAGATTGTGAGGAATTGAATACCAGAGTGACATTTATCATACTTGACAAATCTGCAAGATTTAGTGATATTTCGCTATTATTGATCTTGTAAGTCCTTTTGTTTATGAATAAAGTTCCATTGAAACCTGAAGAGGCATTTATGTTGAAAAGATAAGAAGACGCCGCATTGACTTGGGTTTCAAGCAATCCGTAATTAAAGGAATTATTAGTAACGACTGTAACTTTTCCATGCATAGCTGAAGAGATGGATCCAGAGGCATTATGAAGTATCCAAGTGGAGGAGGAAAACATGTTGACTGCAGAATACTTTTCGACATGAATAATCTGGTCAAGAATCATTGTTTTTTCAAAAGTCTGGTTGTCAACAGAAAAGGTATAGTTTAAGTTGTGAAGTTTATATGCTCCATCAGAAAGAGCAAAAAACATGTCAGAGGTAGTTTGCCAAAAGCCAGGCAAGAAATCGAATTGCAGTTTGTAATAACCGGGAGAATAAGATTGATTGAGGAAAATATATTGATGGGAAATTCTTTCATTCTTTGAAGCTTCCAACTTAACGCCAACAAGGGTTGCATTGTAAACAGAGACATTTAGGGTGACAATCATAGTGAGATTCTCCCCTCTGAAGAGAGTATCATTAAAATTGACGTTTTCTATTTCCAATGTCTTTTCTTTTGGAAATTGGGGAGCTTGCTTTGGGATACGGTAAAGATACAAGGCAACCCCCAGAATTGAAACAAGAATGATTAAGGAAATTGAAACGACAGACATTAACTGTTTTGAGTTCATTCAACGGATATTGGAATTATTCACTTAAATTATTAGTCGCATTAGTTTGAAATTTCGTCAGGATCAATTTCAATCAATTTCTTGAAGACGTCAACAAATGCAGGTTTTGGATAGGCGCCGACAAAGCGACCGACAGGTTTTCCATTTTTGAAAGCCCAGAATGTTGGAATACTAGTTGCACCATATTTCATTGCCGTTTGTGGATTCTCATCAACATTCAGTTTGCCAACCCATACTTTCCCCTTGTATTCCTCAGCCAGTTCTTCCAATATTGGAGCAACCATCCTGCAAGGTCCACACCATGCCGCCCAAAAGTCAACCAAAATAATGGGTGCTTTTTGGATCATTTCATCAAAGTTCTCATCAGTGAGTTTTATTGGTTTTCCTGTTTCTTCAAGCATAATCCTTCACCTTCGTTTGAAGATGTGCTATTATGTAGCAACAACCTTACTTATTAATAATTGTTATAGTACAGTATATAAT
>WAKA01000042.1 GCA_015523565.1 Candidatus Heimdallarchaeota archaeon
AAAAAAAAAAAAAAAAAAAAAAAAATAAATACGTAAAATCGTAAGAAAAACACTATGAAATTACGAGCAAAATTATCATTATTGATTATTTCTCTTTTCTTGATGAATATAGTACCAAACAATGCGGGTTATTTTGATAATGTGTTTATTGAATTCAATTTCAGGAATTGGGATCAAGATATGGGCTACGCAACAATTATCTTGGTCGATACATCAAGTAATGGAGGTATTGCCAAAAAATCAGAAATTCTCAAAATTTCACCAGGTACTACTTCATTTCGAATTACAGAGGATGGATTGTATACCAATGACAAATTAATTGTCCCTTGGCTCGATTCAATTGATTATCTCATTATTGCTTCAAAAGACGCACAAGGAGACATATCAGATTTTGAAGTGAGAATTAGGCTATATGATTCAGGCATTAGCCGATACACACAATATTATCGAATGGGAAATAGTTTAGGTAATGACGACATATATAGGGTATTTGAAATTAATTTTGTAGGGAATCCAACATATAGAGAGGTTTCTCAATGGGAGTATGCTAGCTATCCCAATGGAGGTCCAACAATCTATAGCGGAAGATCAGTCACAAGTTGGACAAATTTTCACAATTCTTTTAAAACATTTGTGACTTCAGAATTGTCCTATCCATATATCTATGTAGAAAATCTATTGGAAACTCATAGTTTTGAAAACCCTATAACGCATTGATTGAAAAATACATTGATCCAACAAAAAGAATTTATAGTTTTTGAATCTACCATCAAATATGGATAAAAGCATAATTTTTCCCATTTTTATTTGCGCGTTTATGATCATTTCGGTTCATGCGGGTACAGTGACCCCACCATACAGTGTCAAAATATTTGAACGGGGAGACCCTTTTGCGCCCACTGTATTGGGAATTGCAAAGGATTCAAGTGATAGGTGGCATGTCATTGAAAGCAATGGATCCATTATTCATAAATGGAAAGAAAATAATGGGGAAGTAAAAATTGAGACAATTGAAAACGATGCACTGATCACCTACTCAACAATTGACTTGGGAGATGGCATAGGTCTACTGTATAAAAGGGATCATGCCTTTTATTATTGGACATGGGTCAATGGGGTTTCCAAAAAGGTTGCATTTCAATCTAATATTGTTGACCCCCTCTATTTTGGCACTAGTACAAAATATCAAGTGGTCTATGACGGACAAGAGATTCTTCTTTACTTGACAGAAAACCCTACACGTTTTGGATTTGACAGACCATTTGTATATACCGCAGGGATTGGAGAAAATCTCTCCTTTTCAGAGGAGATTGAGTTTTTCGATGCAGGGGGATTTTTCATCAGGGATTTTTCAGTGTACCAGAATACCACCTACATATTATTCGAATCCCTTGAAGAGAACAATGGAACATATGTACAGCAATTGAGAATTTCGAACGGACAAACCGATTTATTCCAGTATTCTGAGAATTCATCCATAGCATATTCCATCAAGGATTTTGTGGTTTTGAACGAGACGGATTTTGCCATCGTTAGAGAAGATAAGTTGATGTTAATACATGATGGAGAGGTGGTTTTTGAAAAAATATTGCAATCAAAAGAAAAAGAAGGTCAATTTTTGGATTATAGCACATTCATTGATGGGACATTCTATTTCGTCACAAATTTTTCAAACGAGAGTTTTCGACTTACAATAAGCATTCAATCATGGACACCACAGGAAGATGAAAAGACCTACAAATTCAACTTTGAGACGGATGGTTATCTGGTTCGGATTGATCATATTGAAGGACAACCTGTTTTTTTCTTTGAATTAGCACCTAGTAATGATGATCTCCTTGTGTTGAAAGATCCCAGCATTTTATCCATCGTGAAGGTGGCCTATCCCTTTGATGATTTTCCATCATTTTCCCAATCAACTGAAGAAACATTGTCAACTAATGACAAGACATCTTTGGTTAGTGTTTCTGCAATCTTTGCGGGGTTGCTCTGTTACAGTTTTGTTAAGAAGAAACATTCTTGAGGGATTGAATGAGGTCATTGTACATTGCACTTGTTTGGATTAGGTTGAATCTTCTGGGACCAATCCTAGTTTTTCTTTTATTTGCAGGGACTCTGGGTTCTGTTGCAATGGTTTCAGAAAGGCATTCGACTGCATATTCTTCGTTAGTTCTGCAAGAGCATGAAAAGCTAAATCGATCGACAGCACAAATCAATAGGACGACATTTTTCTTGAATGGAAGTCCAGAACCGATATTTGGGATCGGATTGGATCGGTTGTTGTCCTATTTGAAGACGGTTTCTGAAATTTCGAATATAGAGACCCAATTGGTGTCCATCCACCCCTATCTTTTCTTTCATGGATATGTGAGGGGATACAATGGGAAAGATATGAAATTAGAATTTTTAGTGATGGATGATGTGGATTTTTCCGATTTTACAGAATTAGTGGGCATTCATTCCGACCAACCGGTTGGCATTGGTATTGAAGGACGTTTTAATTTCCTGAATGAGGAAGGAGTTGCATTTCGGCAGTTGCAGGTGTCATCCAATGTTTCAAATATTGATCTTGAAAAACGAGATGAGACAAGATGGATCAATAATGTAGATATTGCCATCTCAAGGTCATTTGCACTTGCTTTTCTTGAGAACTACACGGGCTCTATTGATTTTCAAGGGTATGTATTCATGGACTATAACCTTTCTTCAATTTCCCGTTCACAATTGGATGATGAAATCAAGCATTTCCAAAAGTTCAGCAATGTTGATTTCACGATCCAGATTGGAGGGGAGAACCTGTTTATTGGCAAGACAACCGACACATATGTGAGGGTATTAAAAAACATAAGGAGTGAAATCACCCAGTTGGAGATCGGAGGGTTCCTATTATTGCTTCCAGTGGTCACAGGACTTTTCTTCCTCTATCTTGTATCATTTTGGACAATGATTGCCACAGTCAGGGAAGAGGTGTATAAATTGAAAAAATCGGGAATTTCCACAAGGAAATTGCTTGGAGCAATCGGAAGTTATCATGGATTGGTTTTGGTTTCACAGATTGCAGTTTCTTGGAATTTTCGATCTGTTTTGGAGTTTATATGGACAATTGCTTTTGTTTCAGTTCAATTCATTTTGGCTTCTTTTTTGACATTCCAAGACACTCCCGCACATAAAGCGTCTGGCTGGTTTCAGCAGAAATGGATCCCGTCTATTAAAATGTTCTTTGGGATTGGTGGGGGCTTATTGTTGCTTACGCAAATTTTAGGCATCTTCTTTGAGAATTTTGAAAAATTCAATCCATTAGTTGGAAACTCCAATTTTTTCATTTCATTTCTGCAGATTGGGGTTAAAGTCGGTTCATTCGTCGCCTTGGTTACAGGAATTGCAGTTTTGGTGGGATTTCTCCTTTTTAGGGGATCGATGGCGGCAACATGTCTTCCAAAAGGGAAGATCAGGGTAAGATATGTTTCTTTTTCGATCTTGGGAAGTCGATTGTCATTGTTTTTCATGGTTCTTTTTGTCATTCCAAATATCCTTGTGCTTATACAAGCTATTGGAGTTGATGCCTATTATTCGGATCAGGCAATCATGCGCGTAGGGGCGGATTATATGTGGACGCCATGGACAAACAACATTTCGGTTGCAGAGGCGATTCCAGAAGGCAATTACATATATGTTGCAATCTATGATGTCATGACACTAAACTTCGGAACTATAGAAATGATGGTCATTCATGATCCAATATCAATGCCCAATGTGATGAGGTTCCCACAGCAGATGGATTTGAAAATCCAATCGGTAGCACAACAGTTGTCAGAGGGAAAGACCTTAGTAGGCAGTGAATTTAAAAATTATATCGATTCCACAGGAAAATTCGTTGTGCAATTCCAATATAATGAAACAGTTTCAAATTCATTCATCATTTGGCAAATCGATACAGGATCAGTTTTCACCTATTTTCCAACATTCAGGCACTTAGAGTCAAAAAAAGGGGCATCCATGATTGTTTCAAGTGCTTTATTTCAAGATATGATCATTTCCAAAGGCATCATCCACACAAAAATGACAGAATATGTCCTACTGAATAAGCCAGGATATTTGGCATTCAGAGAATCTGGATTGATCAACAAAGGAAGGCTGGATTCTTTTGAAGTTGAGAAAAAGAAAATGATGCCATTGTTCCTTTATTATATTTTCCAACTTCGTCATATCATAATTAGTTTCTTGCTGACAGTTGTTGTAACCGTCTCTTTGGCAAATTTAAGAACTTTTAGAACACTGATCTACGATTATGCCAAGCTGAAAATCTTGAAGATCCTTGAGGGAAGGTCAATCATGGTAGATTTGGGAGGTACATGGTTAGTATTGTCGAATTATGTTTTATTGGCAAGTTTTCTTTCTGTTAGCATGTTACTGTCCGATTTCAAACTTGATTTTGTTGAATACACACTTCCAATGTCCCAGATTGATCAATTGATCAGAACTGCAACAATCAAAGTTTTTGCAATTTTCGGATTGCTCATCAATTTGATTGCTATCGGGAAAATTGTGGTACTTGAATACCTGTTCCAACGTATTTCCAATCTGAAGGAGGATTTTAGGTGATTACGTTCCGCGGGATTTTTCATTACTATAATAAAGGGGAAACAGTTTCCCTTAAGGGAATTGACTTGGAAATCAACAAGGGAGAGCTTATCCTCCTGTTGGGAAAAAATGGATCTGGAAAAACCACTCTTCTCAATATCATCGCGGGAAATCTCTCGCCAACCCAAGGCGAAATCACCATAGATGGGATGATGATACAAAAAGGCGAGTATGAAAAACATGTCAAGGGTAAAATTGTACACATTCCCCAAATCCCGAGAACAATAGCTCCGCGCAGGTTGAAAGTAAAGGAATACCTTGCACTCAACGATCGAAATGCAACAGACATTCAGACCATCTTGAAAAAAATTGGTCTTGAAGACAAATCTGACCAAGAAATGGAAACTTTGTCTGAAGGAGAACTTCAAAGAATCATTACATTCAATCTTTTGGAAAGAAGAACACAAATCGTCTTATGTGATGAGGTCACCTCATTTCTGGATGGGCAAACAGCAACAAATGTGGCAAGTATGATACAAAAAACAGTGCTTCAGACGCAACGAACTGTTATTATTGCGTCTCATGATTATCGGCTCATTCCATTTGCTACAAAAATTTACTTCATGCGGGATGGATACATCGAGAAAATTGAAACTGTAAAGGAAGCAACTAATTTTGATCTAGTAAACCCATTTATCGGGATCAGTCCCTTGGTTCGGATTAACACGGAAGGGGTTTTTCCGTTGCCAAGCAGCATTGTCAAGGATTTGATACTTCCATTGGATGCAACATTTTCATGTGACAATTCAAAGATGGAAATAACTTTTCCTGTTTCATCAAGGATTCCCATATCAAAAGCAAAGGTTTCACAAAAAGAAGAAAGTGGGACAAAAAGGTTGATTATTCGACAATTACTCAAAAAATATGGACAACAGCAAGTCCTAAATCTACAGAATGTTGAATTGTCAGAGACGATAAACGTCATTTATGGACCATCTGGTAGCGGCAAATCAACCTTGTTAAAAATTTTATATGGTGTAGAGCAAGCAGATGAAAAGCATATTGAATTTGTTGAGAATGGCAGAACAATTCATTCTCCAAGAATAAGCTACCTTCCTCAGACCCCCTATCTCCCTAATGGATTGATGGTCAGTGAATTAATGGAAACTATAGTTGATTCCAAAAAAAGCAGATTAATTGAATTATTCCAAAAAATAGGAATGGATCGACAAAATGGGAAATTTGTATCTGATTTATCAGGAGGGCAAAAGAAAAAGCTTTCCGTTATCCTTGCATTGGGAAGGCAATCCGATATTTATCTCCTTGATGAACCGACAGCGTTTGTGGATATAGCATCCCGCAACCTTATTTTGGAATTCCTGCAAAGGGAGTTCTTTGACAAGATGGTAATCATTGTCACTCACGACCCGTTTTTTGGGAGGCACTTCAATAGCTATGAATTGCTTCATAAACACTTGGTGCCCATTTCCAATGCCAATCACTAATTATGTGCATCCATTTCAATCCATGACCTTGGAAACGTCATGCAGTGGGACAATGGACAGACTGTCTTGAATGGACTGGTCAATCTTGGCACCTAACTTGGTGACAAGAAATTTATGTGGAAAGTGAGAGTTGAGTATAGTTTTGACTGCTTTCTTGTTGATTGAGTTCCTCATCTTGACTTCAACCGCCTTTTCAAGCTTGTCCCCAACAATGAAGTCGATTTCCCGACCCCGGTCATTCCAGAAGTATTCGGCAGAAAGTTGGAATGCCACCTCGGTTTCAGCCTTTTTCCCGAATTCGATTGGGAACGGCTCGGTGTAGGCAAGAAGCGTGGTGTAGAAGGGGTAATATCGTTTATGTCTTCTTTCGCTTTTCCGGGGGTTTCCAGAATAGTTGAAGACCTTCCGTATGAGAAGCGCCTGTTCAAGGATGTTTAGGTAGTGCTGTAGCGTTCTGCGGTCGAGCCCCAGCTCTTGGGCAAGGTCGGTTGCAATGATGATCTCCCCAGGGGATTTGCAGATTAATCGGAACAGGGATTCGATTGGGGTGCTGTCCTTGACGTGATGGAGACGTGCAATGTCACCGTTGATGACCTTATCCACCAGTTGGACGATGTACTCCCTACGTGACACTCCATTAATTGCAATTTCAGGAAGCTGATGATCCATATACCTTAGGTAGTGGTTCCATCTTGCATGTTCCGTTTGTGGGTTGGATTGTGTGAGCCTTAAGTATTCCCCAAATGAAAGCGGCTTCAGAAAGAGCTCAATCTCCCTTCCCGCAAGACTTTCAATACCTCTTCGCAGGTCGGTGGAAGATGACCCGCTGACAAAAATCTTGCAGTCGAGGTTGTCACGGATTGTTTTGACGTGTGAAGCCCAATTTTCCAGATATTGGATTTCATCGAAGACAAGGATGAACTTTCCCCTGTAGGGATGGCCGAAATAATCAATGAAAGCATTGTAGATGCTGAGAAGGTCACTTTTGAAGAGATCAAGACTGAAGTAGAGGATGGTTTTTGGATCGACATTTTTTTCGAGGACAAGGTGGTTGATCAGTTGCTTCAGCATGGTGGTTTTACCGACCCTTCTGGGACCAATCAGAGTCACAATGAAGCGATTGTCCACACTATTGAGGAGAACTGGAAACAGATCCCTGTGAAAATCAGGGGTGGAATATGGTTCTTCCCAATGCCTGTTTTGAAGGAACAGGTGGTTCTCGATTGACACAACATATTATCAGATCCAATGTATAAAAATGTAACAAACTTGTACATTGCAATGTACATATTTGTGCATTTCTTGTACATTGACCCAAGATATCGGATCTAGCAAGCAGGAAATGAAAGATTTTCCGAAAAGAAAACAGCCATTGCAAAAATGGCAATGACAGTGGGATGAAAAAATGGGGAGGTTCACAAGAACGCCTTACAATTCAACATACATTTCGCAGAACCTAAATGAAACGAGAAATGATAAAAGAATTTGATAAAAGGACAGGATAATATGGGAATTCAAATATACATCGATGTTTCCCGATATATCGATGCAAACGGTTCAGCCCACACAGATTGAATTACTTGCAAAGTTGTTTCGGGGCTTCGGTGACAAGACGCGTCTTGCAATCCTGAAGTCATTGGCAGAATCCCCAAAGATCGCGTCCCAAATTGTGGAGGAACTGGGTCTGCCGCAGTCCACAGTATCCACCCATTTGGGGTGCTTAAGGGACTGTAACTTGGTGGTTGCCTCCAAAAGTGGCAGGAGGGTCACATATTCGTTGTCAAATGGATTGATCAAGGAGATTATTGGTTTGGCGGAGAATGTGCTTAAGACAACCTATCAGAACATCTGGAGTTGCGTCAATTACAATGAGGAGTGATGAGAAATGAGTGAGAAATTACAGGAATTCAAGGTACCAGTGCCATGGGTAAGGATTGTTGGGACAATCGTTTCCTTGACCGTATTGGTATTGCTCTATATATTACCAAAGGAATACAGTGGATTTATCAGAATCGGAATCTTCCTGCTGGGTGCATTGGCAGGCGGATGGTTCTTTTATGTGGAGACAGTGGAGGCGATTTTTGAAAAGAGGAAGATCACCATAGATGTCCTTATGACATTGGCAATCGTTGGATCGGCAGTGTTAGGGGCATTGGAGGAGTCATTGACCATTGTCTTCCTCTATTCAATCACTGAAACCTTGGAAGGCTACACAGTCAAGCGCACCCGTACAACAATCAAGTCATTGATGACACTTGTTCCAAAAACTGCCACAAAACTGGTTGAGGAAGAGGAAATTATTGTCCCTGTAGAGAAACTAATGCCAGGGGATATTGTTCTGTTAAGGCCAGGGGATTATATCCCAGTGGACGGGACTGTGTTGGAAGGACGCGGGATGGTAGATGAGTCTGCGATTACAGGGGAATCAGTCCCTGTTCTGAAATCCCAAAATGACAGTGTGTTTGGTGGAACCATTTGCCAAGACAGCGTCTTGAAAATCAGGGTAGAAAAACCTGTTTCTGAAAGCACAGTGGCAAAGATCATTTCACTGGTGGAGGAGGCACAAAAGCGGAAAGTCCCCTCACAACTGTTGATTGAGAAGTTCACGCGATATTATAATCCATTTATCATTGTGTTTGCACTTGTGTTGTTTGTAGGGGATTTGGTGCTAACAAACCGTTTGGATGCCGCGGCGGTGCTTTCGATTACGTTTGTTGTTGCGGCGGCACCATGTGCCTTGGCAATTGCGACACCAGTCAGTGTATATGCGGCGGTTGGCACAACAGCCAAGAAAGGAATCTTGGTGAAGGGAGGAGCACACTTGCAATCGTTGGGTGAGATTACGGCCATCGCCTTTGACAAGACAGGAACACTCACAATGGGGACACCCATTGTCACAGATGTTGTAGGAGTTGAGGGGGTGAAAATGCAACAAGTATTGGAATATGCGGCCAGCCTAGAGCAATTTGCACATCATCCACTTGCAAGGGCTGTGTTGAAGAAAGCGGAGGAGGAGAAAGTCAAGACATTCCCTGTTGAAAAGTTCAAGGTTATTCCAGGGGAGGGGGCAGAGGGCATGATCAATGGAGAGAAGTGGTGGCTTGGCAGTTATGAAGCGGCAAAGTCAAGAGGAATCTTGAATGAAGAATTTGCAGAGTTGTCTGAAGCAAAAACATTGGCGATATTGACGAGAAACGAGAAACCATTCGGGGCTCTCGCCTTTGAAGATGAGATCAGGGCAGAGGCAAGGTTAACCATTCAAGAATTGGAGAGAAGAGGAATTCAAGTGTTCATGCTGACTGGTGACAGAAAAAACCCAGCACTACGGGTGGCAACACAATTGGGCATTGCCGAGGATCACGTTTTTTATGAGTTGAGTCCAGAAAAGAAGGCAAGGATCATCGAGAAGCTTAGGAGCGAGTACAAATTGGCGATGGTTGGAGATGGGATTAATGATGCCCCTGCACTCGCCTTGGCAGATGTTGGTATCGCCATGGGGGTTGCAGGAACTGATGTAGCCTTAGAGACCGCAGATGTCGCAATTATGAGTGATGAAATCCAGAACATTGCATTTGCGGTGGACACAGGCAAAAGGATGAAAAAAATAATCCTGCAAAACCTGGTGGTTTCAGGGATCATCCTGTTTTTCTTGATTGCAGGCGTCTTGGCAGGGACTGTGAACCTGATTAATGCAATACTTGTCCATGAGGTGTCTGAAGCATTGATAGTGGCAAATTCCTTGAGATTGCTTTCAAAACTAAGTTAGAGTCTGTTCCAAGCATTCTGCTACCAACATTCTGATTGGAAAAGCAGGACCATTATGGAATATCCTTCCTTTTTTCCAATAAAATGGGAAAGGGACATGAGAAATTTCAAACATCAAAAAATACAACTACAGACAAATTGGCAAGAAGTACAATGCAAATGTTTTTTGTGGGGAATGAGAAAATTGAAACAGTGAAGTATGCACGTGCAATGGTTTTTCTCATCCTTGCCATGGCAATGACACCGGGAATACATGCAAATGATCAAGCAGAAGGCTTTTGGGATGACCTGATGAGGATGCTTCCCCCAAACAGCAGTGGAGTCGTAGTTGCAGTTGACGGAAATGAAACAGTCATGTTCAAGACATTTGGGAATCTATCAGTCAGCAGCGATACAAGAGTTGACAACAATACCTTTTTTCGACCAGGATCATTGGGCGAAAGTATAATTGCCATCTTGGTAATGCATTTGGTTGAGACAGGAAAGCTAAACTTGACCGCGCCTATTGCATTATATCTGAATGACACAGTGCCCATAGCCCCTGCATTTGGCACCAATATAACGGTCAGACATTTGTTGGAACATAGGGCAGGCTATGAGAATCTTGTCTTCGGGAATTGGGTTGAAGATGAAAAAGGGGTCATCCCGCTGGACAAGTTTTTGAGAAAACGACTACCCAAGGTAATTTGGAAGCCAGGGGAGGTATTGGCGACGTCTTCAGTGAATTATGCATTGCTAAGCCTCATTTTGGAAAATGTTACAGGAATTCCCTTCAGCCAATATGCCAAGGAAACCTTTTTTGACAAGATGGGGATGTCAAACAGTGGGTTTTCACAGACATATCCGCAGGGATCTGCGGTTGTCGGATATACACCACATGGGGGAATTATTGAACGCAATTGGGTGAACTTGTTTCCAACGTTTGGATTCTATACCACCCCAACAGATTTTTTGCGGCTTGTCAGAACCTTTGCCCAAGGGGTGCCATGGATTCTGAAGCAACAAACCTTTGCAATGATGACAAAACAAGGGAACCAAAGTTATGCACTTGGCAATTACCTGCTGGGATTTGCAGAGGAATACATCAATGGCACAAGAATCAATGTGAAAATTGGTGGTACACGAGGGTTTTCATCAGCAGTGTATTTCGACGCAGACGTTCAACAAGGTTTGGGAATCATTGTCAATCATGAGTTGGGGGTCAGTTTCAACCAAGTCATACGATATTTTTGGAGGCATGTGTACCCCGAAAAGATCCAAAGCATCAGTCTTCCAAAATATGTGCCAGAGGGATTTTTTGCCTTGAGAAAATATACAGGCATATATAGGGACACTGATTTCATCAGGACAACATTCGAGAAATCCCTGATGATAAGCACATCCCCAAAACTTAGGAGAGACCCATTGGAAATTGGAGTCAATACGGAAGAAGACAATCTCGTCACGGAATTCAGCCTGTTTGACAAGGAACATACCTATAAATGGAAACAAGTGAACCAGACCCTCTTTGTTCAAGAGAACAGCACTGAATTTTTGCAGTTCATTGAGATGGACGGAAAGATATACCTCTACACCACCCTGTTCGGGATGCCAAAATATTTTGAAAAGATCCCGTTTTTGCAGGCGGACACCACCCAGTTCGGGCTTTTGGTGTTTGCAGAAGCCATTTTCATGATTGCCTTCCTTTCTGTGTTCTTGGTTCCGAGATTTAGGAAAACATACCTTGACAGGAAGATGCATTTCATTGACAGGCTTCCATATTCGATCATGATACAATCAGGCACATTAAATCTGGTTTTCCCCTTTCTTTTTGATTCCATAACCAGTACCCTGCCCCAAAAAAGTTTCGTCACAGGAATCCCCTTAGGAGTAAAGGCAATCCTGCTGTTGCCAATAGTTTCCATATTCCTATTTCTCACCTTTTCTACGTACTTGTGGGTCATGCGCAGGAACCTTGGGGACAAACGGCAGCAGATGTTCTATTTAGCCTATTGGATAGGCAATGTAACCTACATTTATGTTTTGGCCAATTTAAATTTGATTGGCTTCCATTATTGATAAAAGAGATGGACTTGCAAAGAGAATCTTATAAAAAAGGAAAAAATGATGATATCGATGAAAATCAGGACAATTATGATCTTGTTGATTTTGTCCACCTCATTTGCAGTGAACAACAGCTCAAATGGACAGCAGGTGGAAAAACCAACCTATTATACCAAAACCCTTGTCGCAAACGGAACGGGCACACCTGAAGTCTTCAAGTTGATGGCATACAACATTTTGGAAACAGGCAAAAACCCCGAATGGAAAGACGTTGTCAAGGAGGAAAATCCAGACATACTTGTTGCAGTGGAAACAGGCAAATGGGAAGGTCCAAATGACGGCGTCCTTAATTCAATCAAAAATGAATTCAATGAGTATTTTGCAGATGAAAAGCCGTATCAAGTCTGGGCAACAAGTGACAACCCATCATCGACAGCGGGAGAGGCAATCTTCTCAAGATATGACATCATCAACGGAACAACCATTGCAGAACTTACATTGGACGACGGCAGTAAAAAAGAAGCCCATAACCCATTCATGGATGTTGTTGTCAACATAAGTGGAGTGGTCACCCACATATTCGGGGTGCATTTGAAATGCTGTGACTCTGGAACTGGAGCAGAGCAAAGGAACAGGGAACAGGATACAGAAGGAATCCTGAATTATATGGATCAATTGGGAAATGTGCCAATAATCTATGCAGGAGATCTTAATTCATTTAACCCGTTTGATGTCAAGGTTTTGAACGCTGGAACAAATCTGGGATATGGTCCCCTAGAAATCATGTTAAACAGCAGTAATCCCCATGCCTCCCAAATCCATGAGTTTAAGGATGTATATAGGGAACTCAACCCCTATGACTACGGCTTCACTTTTGTGGACAAATTCTATAAGAGCAGGATTGACTTTATTGTCGTGAACCAGTATTTCTTTGACATGATGATCAACTCCACAGTTTCCACAGCATCAGCAGTACAAAAGGGAAGCGACCATTTCCCAGTCCAGGCATGGTTCAACCTCAATCCAGAACTGGCAGATCTTAGACCACCTGCAAGGATATACAATGTCTCTGCAAATCTAGCCAGTAATGGCGTTCAATTGAAATGGGATCCCAGCCCTGCCGAAGACTTTTCATATTACAGTGTATATAGGAATGGCACATTCCTTGAAAACATAACTACAACAAGCTTCACGGATACAGAAACAGCAGACAATGCGGTTTACAATTACCAAGTCTCAGCCACAGACAATTCATCCAATGAGGGATTCCTTTCCCATCCACTTTATGTAAATTCAAGTTATGGAACATTGACACCCCCTTCAGCCCCCATTTCCCTAACACTTGAAAAAGGCATAAACAACTTGACTATAAGGTGGCAAAAGCCAGAGTCAACAGGGGGTGCCAGAATCAAGATATATAATATCTACAGGTCAACCAACCCCAATGGCATCTTCATCATTTATGGAAGGACAACAGGGTTTGAATTTACAGACACAAAGACCATTTCGGCATTCACCTATTATTACAAGGTAACTGCGGAAAACGTCATTGGTGAAAGTGAGTTTTCAGAGATGGTTTCAGGCAAACCATTGGCACCACAACCCACAAACAACACAACAGAAGAAACAACCTCAGCAAAAAGCCCAATCACCATGTGGGCAGTATTTGCAACCATGATTGCGGCACAGGCAATAACAGCCAAAAAATCAAAAAAAATAAAGATTTAACAGTTCATCGTACCATTAAGTTAAAGT
The DNA here is from genome assembly GCA_015523565.1 of Candidatus Heimdallarchaeota archaeon. Taxonomy (GTDB): domain Archaea; phylum Asgardarchaeota; class Heimdallarchaeia; order Heimdallarchaeales; family Kariarchaeaceae; genus WAKA01. The sequence continues at coordinate 13,650 of WAKA01000042.1, forward strand.
GATATGATTTTATTAAAGATTTGAAAGTAGATGGGTGAGACTATCTATCAAATCAAATTGGCACTCATTGGAAGTGACGGTGTCGGAAAAACATCCATTCGCAGAAGGTATTTGGGACTTGGATTCAAGACCAGTCATATCAAGACACTCGGATCCGACTTCTCAGTCAAGTCTTTTGACTTGCAGTTTGCAAAAGGAAAGGCAGTCATCTGGGACTTGGCAGGGGAAGCATTCCGAATCCCACGGGCAGAGATATACCTGAGAGGAGCCGCAGGAATTTTAGCCATTTATGATGTGACAAAGCCTGTAAGTCTGGAAAATTTGAAAATGTGGGCACAATGGACAAGCAAGGCAATTACAGGAATCCCATTCTATATCATCGGCAATAAGATTGACTTGAAAGATCAAAGACAGACAAATGAGGAAGATGTCAAGCAAATCATGCAATGGATAGACGAAAACCTCAAGGACGTGTTCACAGAGATGAAAATGTTTGAAACCTCGGCAATGACGGGAGAAGGAATTAACCAAGCGTTTGAAGAAATCTTGACAACAATCATCAAATCAAGCATGGATATTGAAAACTAATCAATGTAAACTTCAGCATGACCATCCTTAATCTCAATCACCACATGGTCTCCTGTTTGAATGACCTCGGTGGGATCGCGGTCAAGCCTGTAAACCATTGGAATCTTGGCAACAGAACATCCCGAAATCGTGCCTTGGTCGGACTCACGATTGATCACGACCAATGGTGCCTGATTGTTCTTTTTCAGGTTCAAAAGCACGTATGGTCCCACAGTACTTCCTACACCCTTTGGAAACACAAAAACCTTTCCTGCAATGCTCTGCCCATACAGTTCATGCCCTTCTTCCACAATCTTGCCGGTTACAGCATCCACAAACCCCAACAATGTAATCGGTTGGGATGTGACTATAGCCTCACCCTCAATCCGCATGTCTCCCATTGAACGCAATGCCTTTCCTTCAAGCCTCATTCGGGAACCTCCTCAAACAATTGGTTCACACATTCCCTCAAGGGAAGCAGATATGTGGGAATCCCATTCAGGCTGGGCGCAGAAATATAATGTTGTGCCTTAATGGAGTTGGTCAGGATCCGGTTGAAACGACTTCGGTCATAAGGGGTGACCTCTGGACAGGTATCCACCAAAATTTTGACACCTGCCTTTTCAAGAGCATCAACTATGCCAACCGCCTTTGCCATGCCAAACTGGGCACGGTTCGTAAAGACCCAAAACTCCTTGCCATTGGCAAGCTTCCGCCCATCAATCGCCTCGACCACTTCCTGCATCTCCTCCAAGTTTGCATTGGGACAGCCAATTACCGCAATTTTCGGCTCAAAATCGGGCTTCAGATGTTCGTACACCTCATCCAAATCGGATTGTTCCACAACCAACTCATCATCAAACGAATCAACTGTTTCATAAAGTTCCCGCTCAGGAGTCACACCCCTGACATGGAACAACTGAGTGCCAAATGAAGCCAAAGCGGCACCCAGACCCTTCAGGTAATGGGGACGAGGATTATGGATACCCTCAATCAATGGGATCGCACCAAAAGGAAAAGGATGCCTGTTAAACGCACGACCGACAACCTCTCCCAAAACAGAATAATCAGAATATTCATCCAAAGTTGCCTCAACACGGACATGCACATTTGGAACACGGTTCTCCGCCAAATGAAACCCATAATAGGGTGTCTTGCCAATTATCGCCGCAGAAAGAACGGACAACGCATCCTCCTTGTTCGTCCGTGCCCCGAAAAAAGAATTGGCAAAGGTAATCGCAGAGGATTCAGCCCATGCAACATGCTGACCCTTTGTCAGAATGTGACCAAAATCATAGGGGGTGCAACTTAAGGTCGTAACCACCCCTAACCGCTTGAAATTATCCAATATCCGAAATTGTTTTGTTGCAAATTCCAAGTCAATGAAATGATCCTTCCAATGATCGCGATCCATGCCCGAAGGGTTCAAGGTAGAATAAATGCTGACCCGTGCACCCAATTCAACAAAATAGTCCAGTTGGTCAATCAAGCCATCACCGCCCGTCAAATATGAGACGCCGGAAATATGAGCCGACGATACCGGAATGAGCTTGGACGCCTCATAAAAATCCCCAACATCAACCAACAGGGACAAGGCAGTGGCAAGCGCCTCACCTTGCACACCCGCAAGCACTTGCTCCTCTTCTCTTGTCAAGTACACATGTTTTACGATTATCGATGATACATAAACATCACGACACCCTCATGGGGAAAAGCAAGTTGATTATACGAAAACAACACTATAAAAGCATTGCAAAAGATATTAAAAGCCATGAATTTGAGACAAATGCAAGACATCTCTATCCCCATAAAACACACATTACAGGAAAGATATGCAAATATTTATATAGGAAAATGGTATTTTTAAGTTTGTACATTTAAAGGTTCGTGAAGGGGACTCATAAACTTTTATAAGGTGATCAACATGTCTAACAACGCCACTAAAGTACAAAAAGATACTGATGAAAGATGTCCAGATTGTGGAAGCACTTCCATTATCCATGACCACCATAGAGGGGAGGTAATCTGTAAAAACTGCGGGGCAGTCATTGAAGAAAGCATTATCGATGACTCTCCAGAATGGAGAGCATACTCATCCGAAGAAAGAGCAAAAAGGGCAAGAGTCGGTGCACAAACAACCTACACCAGACACGACAAAGGTCTCTCCACCCAAATTGGGATTGAGGACAGGGATGCTTACGGCAGAAAACTCAGCCCCCAACAAAGATCCCAAATCTATCGGCTCAGGAAATGGCAAACCAGAACAAGGGTCAATTCAGCAACTGACAGGAACCTGACACAGGCAATGAGAGAACTCGACAGAATTGCCAGTCAATTGGGGTTGCCCCAATCCGTTAAGGAAACCGCATCAGTCATTTACAGAAAAGCCCTCAACCAAAGATTGATCAGGGGAAGATCCATCGAAGCAATGATTGCCGCCGCAACCTATGCAGCCGCAAGGCAGAGAAGAGTCCCCAGACCACTGGATGAGTTTGCAAAACACTCAAGAACCAGCAAAAAAGATATTGGAAGATGTTACAGACTCCTCATCAATGAGCTAAACCTTAAAATCCCACTGACAGACCCAACAAGCTATGTGGTTAGGTTCGGCGCAGAACTCAGATTGAGTGGAAGAGTTGTGAAAACCGCAAGGGACATTGTCGACAAGGCCAAGAGAAACAGGATAACAATAGGAAAGGACCCTGTTGGACTCGCCGCCGCCGCAATCTACTTGGCAGGAATTCTTGAAGGGGAACAAAGAACCCAAAGAGAAATCGCGGAAACTGCAACTGTGACAGAAGTGACCATCAGAAACAGATACAAGGAACTTGTCAGGTCATTGGGAATCAGCTTTAACACCTAAAAAATAATCAATGAACAACAAAAACTACCGAAAATATTAATTAAAAGGAAAATACCATGAATTCAAGGGCTCATGGCTTAGCCTGGTATAGCGCCTCGCTTACACCGAGGAGGTCACCGGTTCAAATCCGGTTGAGCCCATTTCTTACACCTTTAATTTATTCTTTTTGCATTTGCCAACTTCCAAAAAAAAGTGAAATGCAATTTTGTAATACACCAACTGGAAGCAAACAGCTTACTCCTTCCAACCTATTTTTTCCGATTGCCTTTCTTCTTACCCCTGCCTTTCCTATTATTTTTTCCTTTCTTGTTTTTGTCCATCTGGCGTTTCAACTCATTGATTCTTCGGGAAATCATGGAGGCAACTTCAGGACGATTCTCGATAAAACGTAGAATCAACAACTCATCAAGATTCTCATTCTCCTGAATGGCACGAGTCGCCAGATACGGGTTTTTTGCCTCAATCAGCTTGTCAGAATTGGACTTGAAATCTATGGCATCCTCCACCACTGGGTCGTTGAGGAGTGAAACATTCTTGATGTCTGCATCCTTTAGTTTCTCAGGATCGATCTCTATATCAATCTCCTCGTCAAATTGAACCCAAGACGCATCAGAAGTGAGGATAGGGGTAAAATCGATTTTCGTCTTCTGGGTCGTCTGCCGAATGTCTATAAAATCGATATGGGGAAGACTCTCAATTGCAGAGATGTCCAACTTTTCAAAGTCATTGCGATCCAGATTGATTTCCTCAATGGTGACAATGCCGCGGAGAGGTTCCAGTGAAAGCTCTTTAAGCCGATTTCTTGCAAGCTGAACGCGTTGAAGCTTTTTGCAGTGCTGTAGAGGGGTAATGTCTATTTTAGTCAATCGGTTGCGTGTCAACCGCAAAACCCGAAGCTCAGGAACCGTTGCCAAAGGGGAAAGGTCAATCTCTTCGAGAAGATTGTCACCCAGCCTCAACACTTGAAGACGAGGCAACCCTTGGATAGGCGTCAAATCAACTGTTTTAAGATCATTTGACTCAAGGCTGAGATACGCAAAATTGAGCTTCCCTTTCAGGGGGCTTAGGTCGACAGACTTTAGACGGTTACGTGAAAGATCCAAGGTATGGAGATTATACAGAGGGATTAAAGGACTTAAGTCAATCTCCTTGATCCGATTGTGGGAAAGGTTGATCTTCCCAATGCTTTTGAATTCCTCAATTCCTTCAAGTTGAACCTCGTCCAAGCCTGCCTCCTTCAAAATGATTTCGTGTGTATAAGGGCTACAAACATTTTTGAAGGCAAGTGAGCCAAACTCATTGACAGAGAGGTCAACATATTCGACAGCGACAGGCGGCTCTTTTGGCAAAATGTACTTCCTGACACCACGATTATATGACAAGTCCACATACCGCAGAGAAGGATGTCCCTCAAGGAACCTCAAATCAAGCTTTTGAAGAGTGCTACGGCAGTCCTCCCTATCAAGGGCATACCGATCCATGCCACGTCCCTCACAATCCTGATAGTAACGGTTTCTGTTCCAATAATCATAGATGTACCAACGTCTGGTAAAGCTGGAGTTGTTGATGCCACCCACCTCCCTGAGATTCAAATGACCCAAAGAATGCATCTTGGCAATCGGGGAGGTGTCCAATTTCTCAATGGAATTCCTGTTGATGAAAAGCCTGTGGAGAAAACGAAGCTCTGTCAATGGAGATAAATCCAAGGTTTTCAATGAATCCGTTTCAGTCAACTCAAAGTGTGAAAGCATCTGCAATTCTTTTAGAGGACTTAAATCCAGTTTCGGGAGGGAATTTCCCTCAAGCACAACTGTTTTGAGTGATTGAAAGTCTGTCAAAAGCCCCAAATCAATAACTTCATACGAATTGCTGATGCCAATCTCAATGATCCTGCGGGAACGATCAGCCCTATAGGTCAACCGTGCACCTATCCGTGCAAACTCCCGTTGCAAGGACCGTAATCGCTCAATGTCAGTCAATCTAGTCTTATCATCACCATTGATGAATAAAGAGTTTTTGGTCTCCGAACCATTATTGGGCAAAAATTGTCCTAAGGGATTCAGGAGATTGGAAAGCCAAGTAAAAGATAATGGAGACTGGGACAAACATAATTGTAGCCAACCAGGGACCAAATGACGCTACAAAGGGAATATTAATCAGGAAAGGCAAGAAAAGGACGATAAAAGACAAGGTAACCCCAATGGCAAAGACAAGTGTTGCACGTCCAATCAATTTTATGCGAGGCACAAGAAGCGGATCAATGGAAGGCAACAAATTCTTGTCCAAACTGTGCTTGGCAAACTTGAAAGCATAAAAAGAGACAACAAATTGAGGAACTACCGCGAAAAAGCCATTCATTGTCCCATAGAAAGAAAGAGGCTGTGGTAAGAACAGGGCATAGGCATTTATTGGTTCTGGAGTGAAGAGTGCACTTGGAGCACCCCAATTCAAACCCATGGCAATGCCATATATTATGAACAAGGAACGCTCGAATACATCAGATTTAGGAAGATTTGGATAAAACATGTACTTCCCAATAAAAAACATGGCTAAAGCCTGTAACAAAGCAAGGTTCAGCATTGTTGCCCCCGCAAATCGTACAAAAGGATGGGTATCAGGTGAGGAAGACCCTATTGAAAAGATATAATCCATAAAAATGATCAACCAATTCAAGGTGAAATCCCCATAAAAAATGGAAAGCCACCGTTCAACATGTGAAAAGGTGGATTTATAGGCATAGTATGATGAAAGAAACATAAGCTCAGAGGTAACAAATGATGCCAAGATTGAAGCAGGCATGAATAGACCATACCAAGAAACCCCATTGTCAAATCCCTTAAACAAAAAGAGGGAATATGCCAACAACAGTGGGACAAATGAAACAACTACCGAAAGAACAATGCGTATCCCTCTTTTAGTAAAGAAAAATAGCAAAAGGATATGAACAATTGCCAACAGGTAAACAGTTAAATCGAAAAAATCGTTTGTAAGCAAATCCAATGTACTCACATTTTTTGAAAGATGAAAATAAGTTTTAAACATATCGTCAACTTTGCATTAAAAGCAGACATCTGCCATTTTTTCATAGTATAAAAGTCCTGACAAAACATTTGCACGAATAATATGACGGGGGGCATAAGCAACTTTGGAAGTCCATAATGGAATATAATCCAATTTACTGCCACCTTGTGTTCGAACATCCAGAATTTCAAACCCTCGACGGATAAGGTCACAGTTCACATCCTGCCCATGTTTGTGGGCATGCAACAGTCCAAATAGGCAGGCACCCAATTCCTCATCGAAAAGGTATTTTTCTTTGGGAGACTCAATGAATTCCTTGAGAATCATCTCCAATTTTACAATGTAAGAGGATGCCATAGTATCCAATTGTGGAAACATCGCCAAGAGCATACTTCCTAACTGAAATGCCACAGATGAATGATATTTCCCAAGTTGCTGAATGTTCTGTCGTAAATTCCGGTCAATGAACTTCAGGATTTTTTCCGCTTTTTCCACGCTTTCGTCAGTGTTTAAAGTAAGCAAAAGATCAAGCACATGCAGGTTATTGAGAAGTGACTGACCAATCTCACCAGGATATGTCTTGTAGTGGTCTTCAGCCTCATAGAATTTCAAGGCCTCTGCGTACTTTGTGATGTCCCGTTCACCCATATAGTGCATATCAACGATGGCAACAGCAGTATCATCCGCATCAGGAACAGGAAATGCCTTGCCAAATGAAAGACCATATTTTGTCCATCCCGACTTGATACGGTTTGTAAGATATATTGACCCAGAACCAATTTGAAAGCCCGATTTGAATAAGGGATATAATGAATATACAATATTCATGTAGGTATAGTCGCGGAAGTGTACAACGGAATTGTCTCGAAGTATCGAGTTTTGAATGTATTGATATGCCTTTTGCTTGACAGCCCCCTTGACACCATATTTCAACAAAACAGTTGTTGAGGAAGGGGAAGCGCCCAATGATCCGTTTTCAGATTGCAGGGAAGAAATCATTGTTGCTTGCTCGACATTTTTGACCAACCCCTCAGCAGAAAACACCAAAGGTGTCGGAAAACGGTAAATCCCCTCTCCGAAAGTCTCCAATTTTTGTTCAACAATCCGTTCCAACTTTGGCAGACGGACACGTTCCGAAATGGAACCATCAGCAGAAAGAATACGTTCAATCATGTGGGGATAAATAAACTCAAAGCCAACGGATCGAGGATAAGGAGAATCCAAAATTTTCCGGAAGTTCTCTTCGACCCAAGCATAACCCCTTTCAAAATAAGGTCGAAAGAAACTTCGGTTGTGAATACCTAATTCAACCATCATATACAAAACAGCAGTGGTTGAAAGTAAACGATCGTATGGAATAAAATTCGGAGCACCCCAAGAGCCATCTTCAAATTGGCGAGAAAGTACATATTCTGCCTGATAGGGAAAACGGGGATTGCCGACATTGTCTGTAAGAGATCCCACTAGTGCAGTGTCATAGATCACACCTTGCATTTTCCCTTCGCCAAAGTTGGCAACTAAATCATTGGCTTTTGTTTGATATGGGCTGTAATACATCAATAAACATTTTGATTGTATATAATAGGGGTTTTATACTTTTTTTCTTGTTTTGGCAAAATCGAGAAAAAAGAGAAAAGTTTTGGGATATTTTTTCTATTTGGAAAAATTAGCAATCAACTATATCTTTAAATGAAGAAATGGTTAAATCAGCACCATTTTCCCGCAATACATCCGCAGTGAAAGATGAGGTGTACCCAATTGCGAACATCCCCGCACCTTTTGCCGCTTGTATCCCAAGAGGAGAATCTTCAATCACAATAATCTTTGAAGGATTCCATTTCATTTCCTTAGCCGCATATAAAAACAAATCAGGAAATGGTTTTCCTTTTTCAACTTGGGTTGACGAAAAATAATTTCCCTTAAAATATTCATCCAAATGCAACTCAGATAGAGTGAATTCTATTTTCTTTAATGATCCAGAAGAGGCAATAGCATAGTTGATAGATTGTTGGTTGAGCCAATCTAGAAAACATAAAAGACCTTCGGAAGGGAAAAGCTTTCCGCTTGCAGTGGAAAAATAAATTTCATCCTTTTCTTTTGTTGCTTGGGTAAAGTTAAAGTTTACTAGATTGAATGAATACATTTTTGCATAATAGAGTAATGAATCCTTTAGCGATTTTCCAACAACATCAGTAAAATCTGTACCAACGTCAATTGCAAATTTTGACATTATATAAAATCGAAGAGCCTGACAAGACAAAGGTTCCGTATGTGCCAAGACACCATCCATATCAAACAAAATTCCATCAATGCCTAAGAACAAATTTTGAATTTTTTTTGTCACCGACACAATTAAAGAAAACAAAAATATTAACTTTTTCTCAATACACGATTCAGTTAAAATATAAAATAAAAACACAATTATTAAGAATAATAAATAATATATTTTAATTGCAATATTTTAATTTAAATTTAGTTTTTATAATAATTTTATTTTAAATATTTGAAACAGACTAACCGAAAGTTTATGAAAAAGAAATTGAAATGTATTAAATTTGATTGGTAAGCTACATAAAAGCTATGAGTTTTTTATACTTATATTATAGCCTATTTTCAGA
>WAKA01000043.1 GCA_015523565.1 Candidatus Heimdallarchaeota archaeon
AAATGATACACTCCAGATTTTACACGAAAAAACTTTTTTGTCATATGGTGAGGAAGGAACAAAAGTAAACATCTTTCAATTATGTGAAAAACCCCCAATTATTGTTTCTCATAATCTATATGATAAAATTGGAAATACAGGTTCAATAATATTAATTGACAACGCTAAATTATTGGAAGAGAAAGACATACAAAAGACAGATTTGGAGAAAAAAGCAAAATTAGCACAACAAATCCCCATTCTAAAAGAATGGATTGGAAAGAAAACAAAAACAGAGTACAATTCCAATAAATGGGCAATAGTTGATGAGGGTTGTTTAGTATTGAAAAGGAAAGAACTCCTCTTTTTTGGAGAAAAACGTACCATTCGCGATAATGACAAAACGGGTATTAATAGGATAATCATTGTTGATTGTCAAAAAAATAATTTAATCATCCATCGTCCTGGAAAAGAAAAGAATGAGATGTATTTTGTCAATAATGCCAAAATATGGTGCTGCTTAATTGAAAAACTAAAAAAAAAGACAAACCCATAAGACCCCTTAATGCAACATAGCATTACCTGTAAGATGGTGGATATTTCTGAAAGTATCCGAAGTAATGGTAGACTATTATGAGAAGCATGATAAATCCATATCATGGAAAAGAATATGTAATTAAGGCGGGTCTACAGAGTACGTAACTTTAACCCCGATGTCTGAAGCGGAAACACCAGACACATAGCGAACAACAAGGTCAACTTCCTGTTTTGTCATGACAGGGAACCCATGGTGCAAATTGCGGTATTTCAGCTCTTTCAAACCATTGTTCACAAATTTTTCATGAGAGGCAAGTCGGTTGGCAATGAATGAATTGATGAGGTCTACAGAGGTGGTAATTCTTTTTCTTGCATAATTCATAAGAGCCGCATCAATTTCAAGACCGATACTGTGCCGTTCTGAGGCAAGAGCGGCAAGGCAGGTTGTGCCTGTTCCCAAAAAGGGGTCCAAGACAGTGTCATATTTTATGGAGAACATGTTCACTAACCGATAGGCAAGCTCAAATGGAAATGCACCACTTCTTTCCCGCGTTCCCGATGCCTTCAGTGATTGTCCTTCCCCCTTGATTGCCCATTGGTCTGAAAACCATCTGTTCCGCTCCTCCCAAAAAAAGGCACTTTCCCGTCTCAGATGATTCTCTCTATTGGAGAACACCCGCTTTCCAGACTTTCTGAAGATAAGGATGTGCTCATGTTCCAAAGTCACATAGGCATTTGATGGAAGCATCCCTGATCCCATGAATTTGTTGGGGGAGTTTGTGGGCTTCTGCCAGATGATGCCGGGCAATTGCTGGAAGCCAATCCTTGCAAAATCTTGGGAGATCCGGGAATGGGAGTTGTATAGCCTGAAATCGTCAGATAACTTGCGGGTCGCATCTCCAATGTTGATGCAGGCAATTCCTCCAGGGGACAGTACCCGATAAATTTCCTGCCATACTGGGAGAAGAGTCTTGTGCATTAAGTCAAACGCCAATTCCCCATCCTTTTGTGCCAACGCCTTACCAATCTTTGGATCCAAAGATGCAAAAACATGATCCCACATCTCGATCATTGGATAGGGTGGTGAGGTAACCACAAGATTTACAGACCCGTCAGGGATATCGGGCATTTCTTGTGATGATTGTTTTTTCAGGTGATGCTTTGTCCTGTATTCTTCCATTCCAGACAACATCACTCAATCATTGGAGTTTAAAATACCTGAGAATGGAACAACCTAAAAAATCAATCGGCAAGGGCAAAAGAAATACGGGGCTAAGTTTCTTTTGTGCATTTGTCCGAACGAAACCCGTGATGTGGTTTCGAAATTGGGATTTGTGGTATGTCGTAGAATTCGAAATAAATAAATGGGGTACGGGGGTCGTAAATCTCTTGAAATCTTATGGACTGATGCATCATATTATATTATAAATGTGGTAATTTTCCGAAAAAGCCGTGTTTTTTAATCCAAATCATGAACAAAATTAAAAAAATGGTCGCAAAAATATAAAACAGTTCGAAATTTGAACAAGCGAAATACTGTTCTTTTGTTATTAATATTTTGTGAACGGCGTCATGATGCCTGTTAAATACTTTTTTCCTTAAATTTCCATAACTGAAGGAGTGATCCACATGGTCGTCCAAACACAGAAAAGAAAGAAGAAGGAACGAAGAAGGGAGGCTGTCCCCCGTCATTTCCTGCCTGTTGAACAGAGAATCGGAAATTTCAATGAAGTCAATCTAGGATACCTAACTGTTGCAGAAATGCTTTCTGAAGCGGAACGGTGAATCTCATGCAGGAAACCAAAGTGTGTGGAAGCATGTCCTGCCCATTTTGACGCAAGGAACATGTTGTTCAATATCAAGGAAGGAAGGATTGAAGAAGCGGCTGACATGGTCAATGACTTTTACTGTTTCCCATCATCTTTCAATAGGATATGTCCTGCCTTCTGCCAAGATGCATGTGTTGTCGGAAAGAAGGGCGATCCCGTCCAGATATTGACCATCAAAAGATATTTGGCAGACCATTTCACCAAGAAACTGGAGCAGGTGCCACCTACGGGCAAAAGGATAGCGGTCATTGGGGCAGGTCCCGCAGGATTGACTGTAGCACATGACCTTGCCTTGAAAGGGCATTCAATCACAGTGTTTGAGAAATACCATGTCTTGGGTGGTATGCTTGCAGTTGGTATTCCAGAATACAG